>JANQHU010000154.1 GCA_028282485.1 Bacillota bacterium | reverse complement strand
CTTGCTGGACTAATCCCTCCCGGGAGCCGCACCTCCGGCAATGAGGGATGCCCCAAAAATCAGTAGTCACCGCCGCCTGCCGCATTACCCTTTTTGCTAAATATAAGGATTGCAACCAAGTTTCCGGCTCCTCGGGCCAAGTCCCAGGATAGCTCTTTTGCCAAACCAAAATCTCTTCCAGTAATAAGATCCGCCCGGCCAGACTTTGACTAAGCTTAGTCAAGGAGCTTTCTGGCACATTGAAAGCAGCAGTCGCTTCCGCAGCCGCTATCGTCTGCCTCGTTAGGGTAATGATTAGTCCCGGGACTAACTCCTTGACCAATGAGGTTATTTGTTTTGATAATCTTTTTAACGAAACTCTGTTGTAGCTGTTACCATTGGCAGGCTCTAACTGCTGCCAAACTGCTTCTGCCACCCACAAAGGTAGCGGGGGCTGCACTAAAAGGATTTCCGAGCCACCCTGCTGGGCTAACCAAACAATATCAACCGCCACAGCACTAGTAATTGCAATAATTACTTTTTGCCGGGGAAGTAAGGCTAGATAGAGAAAATATTTCGGGGATTGCATTTTTTCCAAGGCTCCTTTGGCTAAAAAGTCTTGGGTCAATTATACACCGGGGCCTACCCCGAGAAATATTACAATTTTGTTAAAAATTTGTGACAATTATTTTAAAATTAACAAAATAAAAAACGCCTCTTTTCACCAATGATGAAAAGAGGCGTTTTTTACCGTAAAAAAATTTCTTTTACTGAAAGACTTCCAGTAAACGCTCTTTCAGTAACGAATTTCGTTCCTGAATTCGGTTATTTTTTACCGCAATGGCGATGGCTTTCTTGGTTCCGATTAAGACTACCATCTGCTTGGCCCGGGTTACCGCCGTATATAAGAGATTTCGTTGTAACATTAAATAATGCTGGGTAGTTACCGGCATCACCACCACCGGATACTCGTTGCCCTGGCTCTTATGGACGGAGATGGCATAGGCCAACACTAATTGATCTAATTCTTCCGTTTTATAAGTTACTTCCCGTTCCCCTTCAACTTCGGCGTAGACTACTACCAAAAAGCGTTCCTCCGGGTCGATCTGGCCAATTCGCCCAATATCACCATTAAAAACCTCTTTTTGATAATCATTGCGAATCTGCATCACTTTATCCCCCAGGCGAAAAACCGTATTGCGGGCCTTCAATTCGGCTCCGCCACTTTGGAGGGGATTTAAGACCTCCTGCAACGATAGATTAAGACTCTCCACTCCGGTAATGGTGCGGCGCATGGGAGTTAATACTTGAATATCTTCGATGGGATCACAGTTTAAATGCTGTGGAATTCGTTGCAAGACTAATTCTGGCAATACTTTGACAATATTCTGGGGATCCGTATCCTCCATAAAGAAAAAATCCTTACTCCCATTGGAGAGATCCGGAAAATCTCCCCGGTTTATTTTATGAGCATTAGCAACTATAATACTCTCCTCATTCTGCCGAAAAATGGCCTCCAACCGCACCGTAGGCACCTGCCCCGATTGGATCAAGTCCCGCAAAACCGTCCCCGGACCCACGGAAGGAAGCTGTTCTACATCGCCGACCATAATCAAACGGGTTCCCGGCGTAATTGCTTTGAGCAGATTATAAAACAGGAGTAAATCAACCATGGAGAATTCATCGACCACCAGCACCTCCGTGGCTAAAGGCTCCTTTTCGTTATGTTGAAAACCACCATTCCCATTGCGAGAATGACCCCCGTAACCTAAAAGGCGATGAATGGTTTTGGCGGTAACCCCGGTAGACTCTGCCAAACGTTTGGCGGCCCGGCCCGTCGGCGCAGCCAACATTACTCGTAAACCAGCCTCCTGAAACAAATGTAAAATAGCCTTAATAATCGTGGTTTTCCCGGTCCCCGGGCCCCCGGTGATTACTAAAACTCCTTTTTCTAAAGCTTTGAGAACTGCTTCTTCTTGTTTTTGGGCCAAAACCAACTGATTAGCCACCGCAAAACGTTCTAATAATAAGGAAAGATCTAATTTTAATTCATTTAAATCAGTCAGCAACAGCTCTTGTAACCGGGCAGTCACTCCGATTTCACTATAATAAAAGGGAGCCAGATAAAGAATTTCTTGTTGATCTTTGACATCACAAAAAAGATCATGGCTCTGGATTAATTCGGCAATCTCCACCAGAATCTTCTCCCGCGAAACCCCTAGTTCACTACTAGCCTTCTCCACAAAGTCTTCTTGAAAAGCAAAAACATGCCCCTCCCCACTACTTTCATTTAACCAGTAACGGATTCCGGCCCGCAACCGATAAGGGGAATCTAAAGCAACTCCTACTTTTCTGGCAATCTGATCGGCAATCTTAAAACCGACCCCAAAAAGATCATCGGCTAACCGATATGGGTTTTCTTTTACCACCCGCACTGCTTCGCTTTTATAACGTTGAAAGATCTTTAAAGCATAGGCGGGACTAATTCCGAAACCTTGTAAAAAAACCATAATTCGTTGAATTTCTTGATGTTCTTGGAGGGAGTGACCGATGCGCTCGGCTTTCTCCAGATTGATTCCCGGAATAGTCACTAATTTATCCGGGGTTTGGGCAATTACCTCTAAAGCGGCCAGCCCGTATTTTTTGACAATCTTTTCTGCCGTGGCCGGCCCGACTCCTTTAATGAGGCCACTCCCCAGAAAACGCTCCATGCCCAGCAGGGTACCCGGCATCTGGCTTTCCCAAGTTTCCACCAAAAACTGTTCCCCGTAATCCTTATGCAAGACTAGCTGACCCGTTACCAGCAGGGACTCTCCAATATATAAGGGAGGCAAATTCCCGACAATGGTCCTTAATTGCCCCTTTTTATCCTTCAGTTTGGCTACGGTATAACTATTCTCTTGATTATAAAAAGTGATCCGTTCGATGATCCCTTCTAAATTTTCCATAACTACTCCTAAACTACGAATAATAGGCCAAGCTCTGCAGTTCCAGACTAACATCGGCTGTTTGAAGCTTAATTCCCGGTGGCACTTTAATGGAAGCAGGTACAAAACTCAAAAAGGACTTCACCCCCGCCTGAATGCAACGGTCCACCGTCATTTGGGCATCCACTGCCGGAAAAGCCAGGATCATCATTTTGATCTGAAAAGCTACCACCTGTTTTTCTAATTCACTCACCGCATAGATATCTACTCCGGCAATCTGCTGCCCAATTTTTTGGGAATCAACATCAAACAAAGCGACAATCTCCAAGGGGCGATGCTCTTGATTTTTTTGATGGTAACCAACTAGGGCCGCCCCTAAATTACCCGCCCCAATCAGGCCGACTCGGATCTCCCGGTTTAACTTTAAAATCCGCCGAATCTCTTCTCGTAAAGAGACAGTCTGATAGCCAACCCCTTGTTTCCCGAAGACTCCAAAATAAGATAAATCTTTCCGCACTTGACCGGATAAGAAGCCCAGCCTTTGGGCTAACTGCTCCGAAGAAATAATCGGCATCTCTAAGTGATCCAAATTATCTAAAACTCTTAAATACAGGGGCAGTCTTCGGATTACAATATCCGGCACTTTGCGCAAGCGTTCTTCCATTTCAAAACTGACTCCTTTATAAACCCATAAACAAATATTTTATGTAAATTAATATTAATCAGTAAATAAAAACACTTCTTTTTTCGACAAATTAGTTTAATTTTCCTTTTTTTTATTCCCTCTTTCAAATTGCCATCCAATTCCTAACCATAACCCCAAAAAAGCCCCCGTATTAATAAGCGCCAGAAAAAATAAATACTGATTAAATGAAACACTAGGTAATCCTTGATAATAATAGAGTACTACCAAATGCATGTTTAACAAATAAGCCCCGCTCAAAATTAGTCCCACCAAATAAATCAAGCGGGACTGCCAATAACCACTAGCCAGAATCAGAAACGGCAAAGCGGCAAATAAGTAGCGTTCGTGCATCCGCGGAAAAAAGAGAAAAAAAGCAATCCCACTGACTGCTAAAGCTATAGCAAGTCGATGGTGATTCGGTTGTTTCCCATAATAATAACCACTCAAAAATACTGCCGCTAAAAAGCAGATCAGCCCTAGCTGAGAATAACTCAAACCACCCAAAGCTAACATACTATCCGGTACTTGATTGGCCCCCAGCAGGCAAAAGAGGTTAGCCGCATTTAAGGTGGCATAGGGATAAAGACTCGCCTGACTGAAATAATGACTAAAAATCCAATCCAGGGGTTTGCCAATATTAAAAGGAAGAATTATCACCACAAAAGTAGTTAAGGCAACAGCTAATACTCGAATAATACGTCGCCAGTCGCATTTCAAAACTAAAACTAGCAACAAAACTGGTAAAAAAGCCAGGGTCTGGGCCTTGGTCAAGACCGAAGCGGTCAGTACCACTGCAGCCCATTCCCAGCGTTCTTTAGTAATTAAATAAAAAGCCCCAACCACTAAAAAGGTAAAATAACTATCCACTTGGCCCCAAAAAGCGGAATTATAAAGAACCGCCGGCAAAAACAAATAAAAAACCGCCCAAAATCGCGCCAACCGATTATTGGCGTCATCCAGCAAACGATAGATTAAAAAAGCAGTCAACAAATCACACCCAAACGCTGGTAATTTGATCACCGCATTAAAAAGCCAGGGCTGCTGTTCAATTCCCCAGAACCGGATCAACTTTCCTAACAGCCCCAAACCGTACAAGGAGAAAGGGGGATAATCACAAAAAAAGCCCGCCTCATAAAAGCGCAGCGGGCCCAAGTCGGCCATCCGTAAAGCCCAATTTTTAAAACACTCCAGATCCCAGCCAAAGGGGGCCTCCCCCAGTAAAGGCAGCCGCACCACCAAAGCTAGCAGCAGCACCGGCGTAAAAAAACTCACCGGGGAAAGCCGATTAAGCTTCTCTAGCCCCGTTAACAAAAAATTTTCCTTTTTAGCAAAGCCAGCCACCAGCACCAGGAGACCTACTAAATAAAAGAAAATAATTGCAACTAAATACAAGTTCCATCACATCCGTTTTGAAGTATCCAGAGCTGACCAACAAGAAAACCGCGGCCTTAAATGAAAACCCCGGTAGTTTTTGTAGTAAATCCCCTTAAAGATTCGTTTTTAATAAATATTTCCGCGCCAATCAATTTCATCCCTTAATTCATCTAAAGTTTTTGCATTAGGATCATGTTTTTCAAACTCTCTTTCTCTAAAATCTATTTCATCTTCTCGTTCTTCAATTTTTTTTAAAAAAAATCGAAAAGCTTCCGGCTGAATAATTGCTGCGCAGATGTTACTTTTTTCATCTTCGATAACAATATCCTCGCCTTCTAATAAATCCGGTTTAATAATCATCTCAACTAGTTCAGAAGGTAAATCATTTAATTTAAATTTTTTCATATTT
The DNA here is from genome assembly GCA_028282485.1 of Bacillota bacterium. Taxonomy (GTDB): domain Bacteria; phylum Bacillota; class UBA4882; order UBA8346; family UBA8346; genus JANQHU01. The sequence goes on along the minus strand of JANQHU010000154.1, from coordinate 3,940 downwards.
TCCCAATCATCTACTTTTTAAATTAATTAACCAAAAATCGGTCATAGCAATGGCGCGCCTGGTACGAATCAAACGTACGACCAACGGATTAGAAGTCCTCAAAGCTTGATCCTAATTTATCATCAATTTTTCACTTCGTCAATAGCTAGCGAACTTACTTTTTTAATAAATTAGCTAAATTCACTTTCAATAATAACTCTCCAGACAAATGATTCCACTCAAAATCATGTTTCTTACCAGACGAGTTCATGCCCACATGAAAAATTATTTCATCATGATTGATTACTGGTTTGGCGATGGAATCAATATCACCTTTAACTGATAATAGGTCAATTGCTAAATAACTCTTTTGGTGATCGTCTAGTTTATTTAAACCACTAATTATCACCTTAAATCCTGGTTGATTAGCTTTTTCGATAGAAATAACATTTAACCGGGTGTCGTGTTTGCCATTAAAGTTATTAATTTTATCAGCTAACTTATCATGAACTATTTGATCAATTGGCTTTAATTTAACTTTTTTATTAGTTATTTGCACAAATATATACCCCACTTCCAAACCACATTATTGTATTATATTTCCATTATACACACTTACTCATTCACCTTCAAGTTAAAATTCAATAAATATGTTGCTTAATCCAAAAATTATAACTCGGTTTTTATTTAATCCATCAACATAGCGTCTCTTGCTGCTCTCCTAACCCTCCAAGAGTTTAATAACTTTTTCCAAATGAGTGCTTGAAAGATGACTATACCTCTCAGTGGTGGTAATATTGGAATGGCCTAACAACTCCTGAACAGCTCTGATATGAACTCCCTTCTTCACTAAGCGGGAAGCAAAAGTATGCCTGCAAGTATGTAAGACGAAGCTTTGATCATCTTTCATTCCCAAAGCCACTCGAACCCGATAAAACTGTTTTTCAAACAAATTTTTGGTTAGCCCAAAGGGGTACGCCCCAAACAACAGTACCTGCCTGGCAGTAGCAGTTAGGGGTACTGACCTGGGCCGATCCGTCTTATTCTGCCAGATTCTAATGTAGTTATGGTCAAAATCAATATCCCCTTTCTGAAGATTGAGGGCTTCTGATAATCTCAGGCCGGTATTGATTAGTAAAAGAAAAAGGTCATGTAATTCTACATAACCATTACAGAGACATTTCTGTAAGATACTTTTTTCTTCTTGTTCGGTAAATTCACGAATGCGACCGGGAGCTACTTTTTCCATCCGGATCTTCGGTAACTTATCGAGGAGTTCCCACTCATTTTTGGCCGTATTGAGGATTGTTTTTAAATTAGCCAAATACCGATTCACAGTAGCCGGTTTATTGCCGGAATTAAAAAGGGCCCCTCGGAGCCGCTCTAAATCACTACTGGTTATTTGCCGGAGCTCCGGGTTACCTAAAATAGCAATTACCCTGGCCACTCTCTGATACTGATTCTTGCCGTCTCTAATTCGGCACCATCTCTCGCTATAGACTCGTTCTAAGGCTTGGGCCAGAGTCAGCTGCGGTTTTTCTACCGAGCCACTTTCTAGCTGGTGGCGATACTCCACCGCATAGGCCAGCGCTTCCTTCTTGGTGTATTTCCCGGTACTCCTACAAATTCTTTTACCCTGATGGACAAAATTCATGTAATAGACCGCTTTGTGGCCTCGAGGATACACCTGCATCGGGATCTCACTTCCTTTGTCCTAATCTTCTAAATGCCGGAGGGCCGCTTCCACAAAAGTAAGCCCGGCCTCAGAAAGCCAGATTGCTTTTAAAGCCCGGTTTTGCGCGGAAGTTCCTTCCTTAATTAAACCTAACCCCAACCACTCGCCCTCGCTATTGGTATAGCGGGAGAATTTCTTGACGATTCTGGACACAAAAGATTTAGAAACATTCAACTCAGTGATGATCTCTTGAAATAAGGTTTCTTTGGCCTTCCTCTGGTACAGGTAAAGGAGAACACATAATTGAGTAACCGTCAGTTCTCCCTTGTCAATCTTTTGAAAAGCTTTAAGAGCTTGATATAATTTACTATTTGCCGCCTCCATTCTGCTAAGTCTTCACACTCCTCTTCGTTCATGTCGATATTTTCTAAAAACAAATCTTCGGTATCTTTTTTCAAGTATACACTTTGGTCGCCAAAACTGTCAACAATCAATTTCTCTTCCGAATCTAGTTTCACTTCAACCGTGAATACCATGTGCAGATACCACCTTTCTTTATGATTTTAACAAGACTCGGTGGGTAGTTATTCAGTTTTCAAGGTGCTCAAGGAGACATTACAATTAGTAACAATTATTTTTTAGAAAGATTACGGAAAGTAATAAAAGAGGTTTAACTTAGCGTTAAGGAGCCAAAATATTAGATATTACCACAATACCTAATAGAAATGGCGAAGCAGCATAAAACCGAAGGATAAAAAGGGAGCAGTAACTAGCTAAAATTAAAATTTATGACATCTAACTCCAAAAATTATTTGTTGGAATATTTAAAGGTTAATTTAAGTAGTGGTTATATACTAATTTTATGCTTCTTCTTTCCTAAATATGCTATTTCTTTTTGCAATTGCCTATAAAAACAAAAACTACGTAATCCTCTGAAAAGAAGTGCTATCAACTAAAAAACACCTTTCTCTTGTAAAATATGGTAATAGAAGAAATTTGCATTTATTTTTATTTCCAATTATAATTATTACATTAACAAGTTAGTCCCGCCGAAAGGTCGGTTTTGATGAATATAATAAAGAAACCTTTCCCAAAACAATATTTATCCCTTGATACCTTATTCACAACCACAACAAGGCTAATGAGTAATGTTATTTTTGGTGTTAGAAGAGATGACCACGATAGCTTAAATCACAAAAATATCAAACAATTAAAAGATCATTTACAAATAAGTAGTGATATCAAAAAAATAGCTGATTATGCCCAAGTAATAAACTTTAAATTAAAAAATTTAACAACCATCACACTGCAAACTAAAAAGTTACAAGCCGAATACCTGAGAATTTTAAAAGTATATAATGAGATCCTGGATGAGATTAACAATAGTGAAACTTTTTCAGATGATAAAAATGAAAAGATACCACGTACGTTAGAGCATTTCTTCCTAACTACCGTTAAAAATCGTCCCTCCAAGTAACTTTTAAAAACCGCCCCCCAAAACTTTAATAAAATTAGTCTAAAGAAGCGTGAGATTGCTCCCACGCTTCAGCTTTGTTTAAATAATTATTTATCGTCTTTATTTAAGCTAAGTAGTTTTAAAAAGTTCACTACTTTAGCTAAAACGAGATCATCTTTAGGGGTGGCAGTAAGCTTGACTACCACACTGGCTAAAGCGACGGCATAAGCCACGATATCAACTACATTTTTGAGATTATCCATTTTAAAATACCTCCCCACCCATTTAATTTTTAGATTAAAGCCGCAAAGTGATTAATGATAGCCGAATTATCAACAAACTCGCGGCCATTGGCATCATTTCTGCTAAACCGAAAATCCCCATTTTTAAAGACATTCCCCATACTGGCCGCGTCGACAATTTGGATATTATGATAGGTCCCGCCCGACCAGATAAGATAACGGGAAGTCAAGTCCGGAGCTACTGTAAAGGGATATGCTACATTAATATACCAACGGCTCTGGGCAGCATCCCATAAGGTAGCGGTTATCTTGCGGAAATCTCCTGCCGCGGTCCCGGAGACTATGGCCAGCATATACCCATCATATTGGTCTGGGCCAACTTCCTCAGCCAGGTACAACCGATTGACCGTGCTGGCATAGCTGCACAAATGATCAGCAATTAAATTTCCTTTACTTTGCGGCTGTAAACAAGTATTAAAACTACTGCCCTGATCAAGGGAGATATTGGCCGAACCGCCTCCCAGATTATTTATCATATTAGTTTTACTGAGGTTATTCCAGCTAGAAGCCACTAACCGCACCTCATAT
>JANQHU010000102.1 GCA_028282485.1 Bacillota bacterium | reverse complement strand
TTAATATATTATAATTAATTTTTTTAAGCTAAAATTATTAATAACTAAAGTTAATCTTCACTTTACAACTTGATGGTTGAATAGGCTCGATCGTAATATAAATCAAAGAATTATTACTTTTACATTCAAATTCCATACGTTTAAATCGTTCATTACTAAAATATTCGTTTAACAAACAACCTAAATCACTTAGCTTCTTTTTTATGTTTTCTAACTCTGTTTGATAATTATTACTACTAAGATATCTCATTTGTATAATAGCTGCGGCATCTCCATCTTGGGGATAAGAATAATAAGTAACATTGGTAGCTTTCGATTCTTTAATCGGAAACTCTTGGATTATTTCATCAGTTAAAACCCAATATAATAAATCACCTTTACGAAATGTTTGGTCAGTAAAAAAAAGTTTCAAAAACCAAATCCCAGTTGTTAATAAACCGCCCACTATTAATAATATCAAAGAACTGATTATAATAATTTTTCTTTTTTTACCCTCCATTTTAAAAACCCTCTTTCAAAAATTATATTCGTTACTAAAATATTAAAAAAACACAATATCGTCATAACGTTTATTATTATATCATTTTTTCAACAATTGATATTACATTTTTAAGATACTATTCTTTTTTTACTTCTAATTCAGTAATCGGCACGGTATCAGCGGCAAGAATATGGAATAATTTTTCGTCATAACGGTCCTGTCCCGGAACTGGAAAACCTCTTGCCCCTTTTTTAGTCTCTCTAGATAACCGAAGATCGGTTTTTGAGATCACGATTGCTCGGGTGAAAGTAACATATTCTCCTTTAAAATTTTCTAATTCTTTGGTGCCTTCTACTAGTATTGTCTTATATTTTCCAGTATTAACTACCCGAACTGCTCCATTGGCAGTATGACAAAAACGACATGGCTGAGGAAATGGAAATTCGACAACTCCCTTTTCACCTGCCCCTTCGTAGTAAAGACGGCAACCAGATAAAACTAGAGTAAACTTCCCTATTGTAACAGATTTTTGAAAGAAGCCATCTTTTTTTTGATCACTATTATCAACTTTTTTCGATTTAACAATTTTTTCTTTAGCAAAAATATTTTCAGTTAAAAAACAATTAATATGCTCATACTTATTAATAATAATCGAAATAACGAAAATCAACAAAATAATTAATACTTTTTTCAAATAAATCATCCTCATCTTATAAAAAAACACTACTCGTTTTTTACTTCTAGTTCAGTAATCGGCACGGTATCAGCGGCAAGGATCTGGAATAATTTTTCGTCTTCTTCATCACCAAGTTTAGGTGGGCCAAGAGAGCCTCTAGCAATTTCTCTAGAAAGTCTAATTTCAGTATCGGAAATTACTATTGCTCTTGCATAGGTGTCGTATTGTTTTTTTATTTTACCTTTATATTCAAATGGTTCGATTTCTTTGTAAGACCCTACCAATAGCGTCTTTGTTTTACCTGCTGTATATACCACTCTGATTTCACCCTTTTTATTTTTACTAAACATACATGGTTCAGGAAAAGATAATTTAAGAACTCCGCTTTTTCCTAATCCTTCATAATAAAGATTACAGCCGGATAGAGTTAGTTTAAAATTTCCCACTTCTATAGTTTCGTTTTTAATGTCAGGATTATTTAAGTCATTTTCTTTATTTTTTTTTAAGAAACTACCCTTTTTTGCCGCAGTTGTTTCCTTTACTAATATGTTATCAGTTATTAAGGCATGGATGCTTTTATAATTAAAGGCAATGATAAATAAGATAATAATTGATAAAATTATTAAGAGCTTTTTCATTTCTTAATATTAGTCCTTTCTTTGTTTAATCAGTACACTCCAAATTGTTTAAATAATATTCACAATAAACATTATGAATATTTATAGGTAAATTTTATCAATTTAAAAAAGAATTGTCAAGAAAATTACACGTCCAAAAACCATGGGTTTTTGGATCCATTAACTAAACATTTTTTATGCTATAAATAAACATTGTGTTGGTCTATTAAATTAATTGCTTAAATTATCTTAGAAATGCTATAATATTTAAGAGAAAAAAGCACTCTTTAATATAAATATCATGAAAAGTTTAAAAGGAGCAACCCATGGCGAAGCAAAAACAAATTCTTCAAGGGATTGATAACTTTAAAGAAATAATTGACAAAAATGGTTATTATGTTGATAAGACTTTACTGATAAAAGATTTAAGTGAAAGGCCCGACAAAGTCGTTCTCATCACCCGACCACGGCGGTTTGGGAAGACCTTAAACCTGAGTATGCTCAAATATTTTTTCGAGATTCCCGAGTGTCGGCAGCATACATTGGAAGATATTGATGTCAGTTATCTTTTTACAGATTTAAAGATTTTTGCCGAGGAGAAGTACCATCAGCTTCAAGGAACTTACCCGGTGGTCTACTTGACCTTTAAAGAAGTGAAACAAAACACCTGGGAGAAAGCGTATCAAAATTTAAAAGAAACCATTGCTGGGGAGTATCGACGGCATCGCTATATTATCGAATCAAATGTGTTAAGTGAAGTTGAAAAAAAAATTTATAATAAGGTAATGAATTATGAAGGTAACGAAGTTGATTACACCAATGTTATTAAAAATTTAACGGATTATTTGAAACGTTACTTTAAAAAAAAATGTATGGTGATTATTGATGAATACGATACCCCCATCCAAGCGGGTTACCTAAATGGTTATTTTCGGCAAATCATTGAGTTTAAAAGAAGTATGCTCGTTAAAGGTTTCAAAGATAATGAAGCATTAAAGCAAGGAGTGCTCACGGGAATTATGAAAGTAGCCCAGGAGAGTATTTTTAGTGATTTTAACAACCCACTAGTAGAGACTCTTTTATCCGAAAGGTTTCATGAATACTTTGGATTTGTCGAGCTGGAAGTGACAGAGATGGCAGCATATTATGGCCTCGAAGGGGATTTAGAAGGAATTAAAAATTGGTATAACGGCTATATTTTTGGTCTAGATACGGTTATTTATAACCCTTGGAGTATTCTTAAATTTATTAGTTCCCCTCGAGAAGGTTTTAAACCTCACTGGATCAACACTAGCGATAACCAGATTCTTAAAGAAGTACTACAACTAGACAAAAAAGAAGGTAAAGAAGTAGTCGAAAAACTAATCCAAGGCGAAGAAGTCTACAAGGTGATTGAAGAAAACGTGGTTTATCAGAGTATTAAGGATAACCCCGAGGTGGCTTGGAGTTTTTTACTCCACGCCGGGTACCTAAAAGCTTCCGGCCGTCGTAAAGATTTATTGGGGGAGAAGTTTGAGTATCAGCTGGAAATCCCCAATGTGGAAGTGCGGCTGATTTATCGAGACATGATTCGCAGTTTTTTTAAAGAAGAAGCTCGGGTAGCGGTAGAGATAGAAAATCTGATTCAAAGTTTAGTCGAAAAAGATTTAGAAACCTTTACTATTTTGTTGGAAGAATTGTATTTCAAACAGGTAAGTTACTATGATCTGCCCCCGCAGCCTGTTGCTTATGAAAAATTAGGGTTGGCCCAGCAAAAGATCAGGCATGAGAATTTTTACCACGGGTTTATGTTGGGGTTATTGTCCTTCGCCTTAGATAAATATCAGGTTTATAGCAATAAGGAATACGGCCTGGGCCGCCCGGATCTAGCCTTAATTCCCCGGGACAAAAAGCAAAACCCAACCGCCTATCTCTTTGAGTTTAAATGGGATAGTACCAAAGGGAAAAAAAGCTTAGAGGAGTTAGCCCAGGCAGCACTGCAGCAGATTGAGGAGAAAAAATATCGGGAAGGGTTAATCGCTGCCGAAGGGCTAACTGAAGTGGTGGCTTTGGGAGTTGGGTTTAAAGGAAAAGAGTTACTGGTTCAAAGAACGTAATATTTCCGGGACCCTTCCTTCACTGCCATTCCACGGTAGCCGGCGGTTTACTGGTGACATCATACATTACAAACTCAATTTCCGGAAAAATCCGGGTAATCTCTGCAACTAATTCTGCCATCAGCTCTTTGGGTAAATCTCTTCCCAGAAAAGCGGGGCGGCCAGTCATGAAATCATTAGTGACAAAGGAACGAATCGCCACGGAGTATTTTTTGGTAACCCCTAAGGGTAAAAGTACGGCAAAGACTTGACTCACTGGTGGAATATTAAGCTTAGAGACTACTAAATGATCAATTTCTTGTAATAAAGCGACATTTTCCCGGTTAATATACATGGGATAAGTCTGCAGCTCTCCCTGGGGTTGGCTTTCATTTAAGATATAAGCGACCCGATTAATGAAATCAACCCGATTCGGCACTTCTTTGCCAATCTGGTAAACCTCGTCCCAATTAAAATCCAGAGCCTTCTGGTAAGCTACGGCAAGATAACGGTAACTACGGCAGTCTCCTTGGACGCCCACGGATTTTAAAGGAACTACCTGGGCCTCACAATCACCGGGCAATTCTTTTAAAACCACCTTCAATTTTTGATGTTGAGCGGGTGCGATCTGGTCTCGGCCATCGTTACAGATTAAGCGAATGGCCAAACCAGGCCCTGGAAAGGGTTGGCGTCCGGCAATACTTTCGTGAATTCCGAGACTCCGGGCTACTTGACGCACTTCATCCTTATGCCAATCCCAATTGGTTTCAATTACTAACCCTTTTTCCCGAGCCCGCCGTACAATATCCACATCATTATGATGGGTCTTAATTTTGTGGGCATGGCTACTCACATCGGGATTGCCGCTTTCAATCAAATCGGGGCGTAAAGTTCCTTGGGCCCAAAAAGTTTGGTCAAAATCTAAATTCAGGCCGGACGCAGTTTGGCGAATTACTTTAATAAAAGTCTCCCCAATCAGACTTCTTTTCTTCTCTGGGTCAATGGTCTGGGTTAAAGGGCCGATCTTAGTTCCGTTCACTTCAATTATTTCATCAAAAAAGACGGTCGCGGCATTAGCGCGGATTAGGTTTTGCAAGCCCATTTCCCTTAAATTCTCACAAACCAGATCACTTTCGTCTTTTCTCATTAAACCATGATCAATATGAATGGCATAGATATTCTCCGGGGGAAGGGCTTTCACTAACAAAGCGGCACTTACCGCCGAATCCACCCCCCCACTGACCAGGACCAGGATCTTATTATTACCTACTTGTTCTCTAATTTTGGCGATAGCAGTTTGAATCCGGTCTTCGAGAATGTAATTTCCCGTCAAACCACATATCTTAAAAAGAAAATTTTCCATTATTTGTTTGCCTTGGAGGGTCAGATCTACCTCAGGATGAAACTGGACCCCGTAAATCTTTCGCTGAGGATGGTAAATAGCCGCGTAAACATTTTCGGAACGAGCAGCTACCTGAAAACCTGGAGCCAACTTGGTTATGGAATCGCCATGACTCATTAAGACTATCTGATTAACATCTAAACCAGAAAAAAGCGGGCAATGGGGTTCAGTTAGAATAGTGGTCTCTCCGTATTCGGTAGTTAAACCCGGCCTGACTTCCCCGCCAAAATGCTTATTAATTAATTGCATGCCGTAACAAATTCCCAAAATCGGAATTCCCAGCTCAAAAATTTCCGAATTATATTTCAAAGCATCTTCATGCCAGACGCTGGAAGGGCCTCCTGATAAAATGATAGCCTGAAATTCTTTTAATTTATCGGTTGTCACCTTAATCGAAAATATCTCGGTCTTGACCGCCATTTCTCTTACTTTCCGGTCGATAACTTTCGTATACTGGCCCCCACAATCTAAAATAGCAATTTGCTCAATCTTCAACTTCTAGTCACCTCAAAATTTGTTATTATGATCTTTGTTTCAATAATTATTTTATCATAAAAAAATCTCCGGGGAAACTCTTATTCCCAAATTTTTCTTAATAACAATTATTTTTAGTTACCAGTAAAGCTTGTTGAAAACATTCAGCGGCTTTCTGGTATTCTTCTAAATAATCATAGGTAGTACCTAAGAGACTTAAAGTTTTACCAATATACCTTTTATCATCCAAACTAGTAAAAAGAACCATAGCTTTTTCACAGTATTTAATCGTCTTTGGATAATCACCCAGATAATTATAGCTGGTGCCAATATTTAAGAGCCAAACCCCTTCATTGACAGTATCGCCGGTAAGCTTGGCTTTGACAATTGCTTCATGATAATTAACAATGGCGATTTGATATTTACCTAGTACTTTATAAATATCTCCTAAGCGACCATTAAAAAGGCCTTCGTACTTTTGATTTTGACTCTCCTTGGCAGTCCGCAAGCCTTTTTCGTAGGCTTGAAAACTGGCCGCATAATTTTCAAGTCGAAACTGGACTGTGCCAAGCCTCTCTAAAAGTTGTAAATTATTTGAATTATATTTCGTTCCGGCAGTGTAGGCTGCAATTGCTTTGTTATCTTCAAATTCCAATTCGTAAGTCAACCCAAAGATCAAAAACTTTTTCCCTAAAAAAACCTGATCCTCAGCGGTGATTTCCGGCGGTTCTTCGCCCCAATAAACGGCTAACAGCTGCCTGGTTTCCCCAAATTTTAATAATTTTACACTTTTTTCAATTTTATTAATTATTTGCAATTCGTCTCGCTTACTAACTTGAATTTGTAAGCCAGCTATTTCTATCTTCAATTTCTCATACCGTTGTTTCCATTTAACCAGACTACTTCCATTTAAATTTCGCTTAAGAAATTTATGGATTAATTCGTAATTAGAACCTGATAATGCTTCATTGGAATTATCCGCTGCTTCGTCTAACATATTACTTAATTCAGGCTTAGCCTCATTTTGGGTATTCTCAGGAGAATAACTCCCTTTCTTTTCGGCCAAATCTGCCCCATAAATAACGGTTCCTAATAAGAAGATAGTTAAGAATATTAAGATCCCTCTTAGTATTTTGGGATAATTTAATCTTAATTGAAATACTTGATTGAGCATCAATAAAACCCCTTTCTTTTTTAAATCTAACTAAGCTATTATTAAAATTATAATTTTAGCAATAAAAATTCATCTCTTAAAATTATAAAAATTAAACGCTATATTAATTTATAAACTATTTTTTAAGTAATTACTATTACATTTGTGTTAACAATTTCTAAACATTATATTAAGAAATAGTTTGTTGACATAATTTTTAATTTTTAGATTATCCCAATTATCTGACTTTTTCTGCTGAAATATCGAAAAACCTCCGTTTCCAGTTCGTTTGGCTGGTTTCAGAGGCTTATCCGGTTTATCGGCCGCACAAGTAATTGATTTCAAGTAATTATCAATTTCGCTAATTTAAAATAATCCGCTGATTCTGCCATCCGGTAATAAATCGATTTTCTCAGCGGCCGGAATTTTCGGTAAGCCGGGCATGGTCAAAATAGGTCCGGCAATGACCACCACAAAACCCGCTCCGGACAATAACCGGATTTCGCGCACATTCAAATTCCAGTTAACAGGAGCTCCCTTCAAATTAGGATCATCTGCCAGAGACATTTGGGTTTTGGCGATACAGACCGGCAAATTATGATAGCCTAATTCTTTTAACTTTTGTAAAGCTTGCCGGGCTTCTTTAGTATAATTAACTCCGCTGGCACCGTAAACTCTGGTTGCCACTTGAAAAACTTTCTCTTCCAGGGCTAAATCCTGCTGGTAAAGAGGCCTAAAATTATTGTCAGCTTCATTAAGAGTCTGCAGAATTGTTTCCCCTAATTTAACTCCGCCACAACCACCCCGGGCTACTACTTCCGAGAGAGCTACTGCTGCCTTTAATTGCTGACATTTTGAGGTTAATAAAGCCAACTCCGCCTCAGTATCCTGGGGGAAACGGTTAATAGCCACCACTACTGGTAAGCCATAAACCTCCGTTAAATTACGGTAATGTTTTTCTAAATTAGCAAAACCGCTTTCTAAAGCTAAAAGATCTTCTCGATCCAATTCTTGCGGTTTAATCCCCCCGTGCAACTTTAAGGCTCTGACGGAGGCTACTAAAACCACCAGATCCGGTTTCAAATCCGCGGCCGGACAGACAATATCAAAAAATTTCTCCGCCCCCAAATCCGCTGCAAACCCACCTTCGGTAACCACATAGTCAGCCAACTTTAAGGCTAATTGCGTGGCAATTATGGAGTTGTTACCATGGGCAATATTAGCAAAAGGCCCTCCGTGCACCAGAACGGGTTGGCCTTCCATAGTTTGAACGAGATTAGGTTTAATGGCCTCTTTTAATAAAACCGTCATTGCACCCACTGCTTTTAACTCCCCAGCATAAACCGGTTTGCCTTGCAGATTATAGGCCACTAAAATCCTGCCTAGGCGGGCTTTTAAATCTTCCAGATCAGCCGCCAAACAAAGAATAGCCATAACCTCCGAAGCTACGGAAATATCAAAACCCGATTCCCGCATTACCCCATTAGGTTTATGGCCCACTCCAATAATTATCTGTCTTAAGGAGCGATCGGAAATATCCATTACTCGCCGCCATAAAATGCGTTTTGGGTCCAGCTGCAGCTCATTACCTTGGTAAAGATGGTTGTCAATTAGTGCCGCCAAAAGATTGTGGGCCGCGGTGACGGCATGAATATCTCCGGTAAAATGAAGATTAATCTCATCCATTGGTAAGATTTGCGAGTAACCCCCTCCGGCGGCACCACCTTTTACTCCAAATGTAGGGCCTAAGGAGGGTTCCCGTAAACAAAGCATCACGTTTTTTTGCAATTTCCCTAAAGCTTGGGTGATTCCCACGGCAGTACAGGTCTTGCCTTCCCCGGCCGCCGTAGGAGTAATCGCGGTAACGTAAATTAATTTCCCACTTGGTTGCTCCCCAAGCTCCTGGGATAGTTTTAAGTCAATTTTTCCTTTATATTTACCGTATGGTTCGATAGATTCTTCAGGTATATTAGCCTTTTTCGCAATTTCGGCAATAGTTTTTAAAGAAGCCTTTTGGGCAATTTCAATGTCGGAAAGCAAGTAGATCAGCTCCATTTCACATTTTTAGCAATAATTGCTTTAATTATAATCATTTATTCGCCAAAAGTCCAGTCTCTCCTATTCTTTTTGAGGGAACTTTTTATGCTAATGAAAATATAAATAGTAACAAAGCCTTTTTAAGTAATCATTTTTTGGAGGAAAAATCATGTTCAGCAATCTGTCCAAATATATTGAAGGAGCCAATCTCCCGGTGATTACTGCCGGTGGGAAAGTCACCAAAAGAGTTTATTTTAATAATGCTGCTACAACCTTAGCTTTACGGCCGATAATGCAAGTTGTTAATAACAATATTCCCCTTCTCACTTATATCGATGCACCAGGTGCCTTGGGAAGAAGAAATACCAAGTGGTATGAAGATATTCGAGATCTTACTCTAAATTTCGTTGGTGGAAACGCTGCTTTAGATACGGTGATTTATGTAAAAAACTCCACAGAAGGCATTAACTTATTAAGTGACTTATATCATCAAGAAAATCCCGATCAAGTAATTATTACCACTGCTATGGAACATATGGCTAATTATTTACCATATAAAAATAGATTTAAAACTGTCTTAGCGGGAGTTACTCCAGGAGGAGAGCTCGATTTGGCTGACCTGGAAAAGAAGTTAAAAAAATATAAAAATAAAGTGAAATTAGTAGCAGTTACCGGTGCCAGTAATGTCACTGGAATTACTCCGCCAATTTATCAAATTGCCCGGTTAGTTCATCAATATAAAGCTAAAATATTAGTTGATGTGGTTCAACTGATCCAGCACCAACCTTTTAGTATGAAGCCCCATGACGATCCGGAACATATTGATTATATCGTATTTAGTGCCCATAAATGTTACACTCCGATAGATGGTGGGATTTTAATCGGGCCTGATAATTTTTTCAAGAAGTATCTCCCCTTTTTAGATGGTGCCGGTACCACCGAGTTTATCAGTAGTAAAAAAATCATTTATACTCCTCCTCCACAGCGGTTTGAAGCAGGATTTCCTGATTTATTCGGAATAATAGCCATGGGTGAGGCTCTAAAATTTCTTAAGAATGTCGGGCTGCACAATATTGCCGCCTATGAAAAAAAACTTTATGACTATGCTAAAAGAGTATTAAAAAACATTCCTGGAGTCACTATTTATGCCGAAAATTCCACAAACGTCAAGATCCCCTGTATCTCTTTTAATATTCAAGGAGTCAATTATCGAAAGGTGGCCAAAACCCTTGCCTCTCAATCCGGGATCGAAGTTGGGGCCGGGACGGTAGGAGCAAATATCTACGTTCAGTCTTTAGTAGGGGTAAGTCCGGAAAAAGCCTATCAAGATTATCTTTGTGGAAATCCGGCGGGTTTAGTGCGCATCAGTTTAGGGATGTATAATACCTTGGCCGAGATCGATCACTTCGCTGCTGCACTAAGCAAGTTAACCAAACAAAAGGAGAGCCGAAAATAGGTAACTTATCGGCGCTCTTTTAAAATTTTCGATTGACTATCATCAGTAAATCCACTAAAATATTGAATATGAAGAAAAGTTTCTATTCTTTGATCTTAATATCTTTTCTAGCCATAATCGTTTCCTTTGGTTGTGGTAAGAAACAGCATTCCCCAGCTCCTGTCACTCAATCCAATAAGTTTCCGGCTCTTTATACCCACCAAGGTTTTGGGGTTAATTTTCATCACAATAGTTACACTATCGAAGATCTCGATCTCATCAAAGCGGCTGGTTTTAAACTAATCCGCACTGATTTTTTGTGGCACAATATTGAAAAAGAAAAAGGGGTCTACGATTTTAATGTTTTCGACCAATTGTTACCTGAATTAACCAAAAGAGATCTCCGGGCGATTCTGATTCTGGATTACGGGAACCCTCTTTATAATACGACTTATAGCATCTCTACCGACTCAGCGCGTCAGGCCTTTAAAAATTTTGCAGCCGCGGCGGCGGCCCGTTATCAAAGTCATCGGGTTATTTGGGAAATCTGGAATGAACCGGACTGCGTGTATTTTTGGAATCCCCAACCTAGTATTGATGATTATATGAACCTAGTCAAAACAGTCATTCCGGCTATTAAAGAGGCTGATCCAAAAGCGGTAGTAATTGCCCCGGCAGTGGGCGAACTCTTTGCTCCTTATACTTTTTTAAAAGATTGTTTTCAAAGAGGACTGTTAAATTTAGTCGATGCAGTATCCGTCCACCCCTACCGTCCTTTTCCCCCGGAATCCGTCGTTACCGATTATGCTAATCTGAGAAATTTAATTAAAAAATACGATTCCCAGAAGGCGGATCTTCCGATTATTTCTGGTGAATGGGGTTATTCATCTGCTGAAGAAGGAAGCAACGAATCTATTCAAGCCAAGTACTTAATGCGCATGTTCCTGATCAATTTATCCCAAGGGATTTCGGTCTCCATCTGGTATGATTGGCGCAATGACGGACCAAGCCCTTCCGACAGAGATCATAATTGGGGGTTAATTACTTTTACCGAGTCCTTGCCCAAAAAGTCTCATCAGGCTTTTCAAACTATGATAACTCAGTTAGCCAAAGCTACTTTTGTTAAAAGACTTAGTTACCCTGCCGATCCGGAAGTTTACCTGTTACAATTTAACCGCACTGATTCCACCAAAAAACTGATTATTGCCTGGACCACCAAGCCGGAAAAAGATTTACCCTTAGCCAACGGGACTACGCTGGCCTTAACCGATACCCCCGCCTTTTTTGAATTTGATTCAGTCCCTGAGTTTTAGTCTTTTAAATATTTCACAGTCCCCAAAGCCAACCCCAGGTTACTGCTTCGTTAGCGCCTTGATTATAGGTATAGCCGTTTTTTTCTAGACTATCAATATTCACAATCAAAATATCCGGATTTTTGTGAGGTGGAGACTTGATTTTGACAAGCCCATTTTCATCCGTCACGGCAACACTTCTTTGGGAGCTCCAGGCTAAGAAAAAAACCCAAGTTACTTCTACTCTTACTCCTGCTAAAGGGCGGTGATTTTGGTCATGAACTCCTACCGTAACCCTGCCACCCCACTGTTTCCGGCCTTGATAATAAGGGGTTAACTCAAAAGAAGCCAGATGCATTTCCAAATCATCCGGTTCTGGGGGAACTACTGCTACTTGCTCATTAAAAAGCAAGACTTGCGAAGAATAGGTTGACCCAATCTGATCACTCTTAACTGAATTTACCACTATTTTGGCCAGATTGCTATATAAATATTGCTGGGGAATAATTTGTTTGGCAAAAAAACTACTCTGGCAGTCCAGCCGGATGGTAGCCCGAGCATTCTGCTCCCGATACTCTAATTGGAGGGGATAAAGATGATTAGCTACTAAATCGATTGCCCCGCTAAATTCTTTGATTTCGCTATTTTCCCACTGATTAATCAGCAACTGATTATCTACCCACAACCGCACTCCATCATCAACTAAAGTAGAAAAGGTATATTTATCGGTATAGGGCGCCCGGAGAAATCCCCGCCACCGGATACTAAAATGGTTCTTTTTCATTCCTGCTACAGGAGCGCTTGGCCCCCAATCAAAATTAATCACCGAATCAACTCTACTAGTAACGAAATTCGTCAACTGGGGGTCATTATAATAGTAACCGCTTAAACCATTCCCCGCCTGTCCCGCCCATTGTTGCCAGGTGGACCTGCCTTGGGAATCCGTGCCC
>JANQHU010000042.1 GCA_028282485.1 Bacillota bacterium | reverse complement strand
GGTACCTGTGAATCAGCTGTCTTCGAAAAGCTTCTAAATTCAACAGCCACTTCTGTGGCCCCGGGAATCTCATAAATGCTATGGGGAATTTCCGGTTCCTGGATAAAGGCCTCATAGGCAGCGTCAAAGAGAATAATCGCTTTATTTTCCCGAGCATAATCTACCCAGACTTGAAGTTCTTCTTTGGTCAGAGTCATCCCCGTGGGATTATTGGGAAAACAGAGATAAATTAAGTCTACTTTAGTTTTCGGTAATTCCGGTTTTAAACCGTTTTTTTGGTTACAGGGTAAGTAAACCATTTTGTCAAATTTACCATCTTCACCAAGATTACCGGCTCGGCCAGCCATTACGTTAGTATCCACGTAAACCGGATAAACCGGATCGGTGACGGCAATAACGCTGTCTGGAGCGAAAAGTTCTTGAAAATTACCTGTATCACACTTAGAGCCGTCGCTGACAAAAACTTCTTCGTCAGTTAACTCAATCCCTAAAGGACGATAATCATTTTCAATAATTTTGTTGATTAAAAAAGCGTAACCCTGTTCTGGGCCGTAGCCTCGAAAAGTATCAGCTACTCCCATTTCGGTCACTGCTTCTTGAAAACTGTTAATAATCGTCGGGGTTAAAGGTTTGGTAACATCACCAATTCCTAACCGGATTACTTCGGCCTGGGGGTTTTCTGTTTTAAATTTATTAACGCGTCTGGCAATTTCCGAAAAAAGATAGCTGCCAGGCAGTTTTAAATAATTAGTATTTACCGTAGCCATATTTTTCATCCTTTCTTTTTTTCCATTATTTTGTTGCTCTGGTTTTTTTATTATTCTCGATTAATAAAAAAAAACCTGCAAAAAATTTTTCATTGAATCCTGCTTTAAATTCATGTTATGATTAAAATAAAATATAGATATTAGTTTTTGTAAAGAAGCCAAAAGTTGGCGGAAATCTTTTGAGCAGGAACCAATTTTATTGAAAATTCGTTAAAAGTAAAGGTTGGTATAATTATTAAAACTAAATGGAGGGGCGTTTAAATGGGGGGAAGATTAGTAATGAAAAGTTTTTGGTTAACCATGTTATTTTTGTTAATTTTGGGAATGCCAGTTTTGGCGCAAGAAGAGGTCATGCCCAACAAGGTGATGGCTCTAGCGGGTAATGAAAATAATAATCTAGTGTTAGTGGATTACCATTTGTCAAATAATTGGGGGTTAACGGCAGCTTGGGAAAAGGAATTATTACATGGCGGTATTTTTTGGAAACCGATGACGGATTTCAGGTTGGAAACTGGAATGGTTTATGATTCTGCTACTGAAGACTCTTTTAATTATGGCAATTTGGAGTTTCTCTGTCAGTTCGGAGATAATAATTTAAAACTTGCTGGTCTCGCCAACCATAATTATCATGGGAAGGATTGGACGGAGTATGAAGCGGTTTTGAAAATACAAATTAGTGAACATGATTTTTATTTTGACGCCGGAGTGCGGGGAGATGTAGGAGATGGTGCTCCTGAATACAGCTATAATCCGTCCAAGGAACCCGTTCTTTTTTTAAGAGGCGATTTAAATTGGCAGTGGCAGAAATGGGGTTTTGATCTTAATCCGGTATTGTTGGTAAACGGAACTTATTTGCATGATTATACCGTGAAATATCAATTTAATAAAAACGTCAATATAGTAGCTAATATTAATACTCTATATGATAAAGAATTTAATTATCAAGCTGGATTAGAAGTTAAATTTTAGTGGTTTGAAGAGTTGCCAAAAGAAAAGGGGTGACCAAAAATGAAAAAATTTTTTTGGATAGTTTTCTTAGTGGTGGGAAGTCTGCTGTTGTTTATTTGCGGATTCTTAACCGGGAATGCGTCCCTGAAAGAATTGCAACAGAAAAACCACCAATTAAGAGAAACAAATCAGCACCTCCAAAAACGAACAGCTTATCAGCAAATTAGTCTTTTTTTTCCTTTTTATGCTGATAATAAATTTTATTTAAAACCAATTGTTTATCAGGTTGCTAGTAGTGTAGGAGACTTACGACGTAAAGCCTTAGAATTATTAATTGCTGGTCCGAAAGAATTGGAGGGCTATTCACCCCTATTTCCTAAAGAGACGCGAATCTTAAATTTGACCGTAGCCGATGGTTTGGCAACAGTAAATTTGAGTCGAGAAGCTACCCAGCTAAATGCTGGTTCCCAAGGTGAAGTCTTAGTTGTAAATGCTTTGGTAAATACCTTGACTAAGTTTCCGGATGTTTTTCGAGTCAAAATTTTGATTGAAGGCCAAGGAGTAGAGTCATTGGCGGGACACCTTGATTTGACGGGAGAGTTTAAATATAGTGATCAGTTTGTTGATTCTCGAAGTGTTTTGCAAGTTGATTCAGAAAAGTAATTTTTACCATGTTTTATAGCGGTGTTTTTCGAAGCGCTGAAAATTATTTTTTTTTAAAACCTAAGATCAAATTGGGTTTTATTTTTTTATCATAAACGGACTAGCTCCTCACATAGGTTTTGAAGTGGAGGGGAGTACATGAGTATTTTATTATTATCGAAAAGAAGTATCTTGGTTACCGGATTGTTACTATTTTTAGGTTTATTTTTGCTCGCGAATAACCAGACTAAGCTAGTTGATAATAATTTTTATAAAACGCGGGAGCAATTTCCACCTTTGGTTTTTTTGCCCGGTTTTGAAAAAGGGCCAGTAATTCGGGCTAGTGCCGCGGTTTTAATTGAAGGGAAAACAGGAGCTGTTTTATTCGCTAAAAATCCCGATGAAAGAAGAGCACCGGCTAGTACTACCAAAATGATGACCGCAATTGTTGCTTTAGAAAAAGGCAATTTAAACCAAAAAATTCAGGTTAGTAATTTGGCTGCCGGTACAAGAGGTTCTACTATTTGGCTGCGATCCGGAGATGTTTTAACCCTCAGAGAGCTTTTAAAAGGAACCATGCTTCGTTCGGGTAATGATGGTAGCATAGCCATTGCTGAGGGAGTATCCGGAAGTGTGGCTGATTTTGCTACTTTAATGAATTTAAAAGCAAAAGAAATTGGAGCCTTAAATACTAATTTTCGTAATCCTCATGGGCTCAGGGCGCCTTCTCATTATACTACCGCGCTTGATTTGGCCATAATCGCCAGATATGGGTTGAATAATACTTATTTTGCCGGATTAGTTAAACAAAAAACTAATATTTTGCATTGGGAAGAAAGTCTCAAAGAAGTAAATATCAAAAATACTAATAAACTACTGTGGTGTTTGGAAGGTGCTGATGGGGTGAAGACGGGGACTACCAACGAAGCAGGACATTGTCTGGTAGCTTCAGCTACTCGTAACGGCAACCAGTTTATTTCGGTAGTGCTCAATTCCCGAGATCGGTGGAATGATTCGGCTCGGCTTTTAGAATATGCTTTTAATGAGTTTAGCTCCTTAAAAATTGCTGATAGTCGGGAAGCGGTGGCTACGTTACCAGTTCTAGACGGGAGGAAAAGTAGTGTTAAACTATATCCTCGAACTAATTTAAGTGCCATTGTAAGAAAAAAAGAAGTAGGGCAGATTATTAAAAAGGTTCAACTTGACCAACAGGAACTTGTAGCTCCGGTAAGAGCTTATCAAAAATGGGGAAAGATTAGTTTTTCATATGGGGGAAGGTTTGTGGAAGGAGTGGATCTAATCACTAAAAATAATGTTTTACCACAAAAAAGTTTTTGGGAAAGGATTAGGGACTGGTCTCAAATCAAATTTTAACTAAATCTCCATATAAAAACAATTACTCTATATTTTAAAGAAAATTTAAGAAAAATAAATATTTAAAAATTCTAAAAAGCGACAAAAATAATTTTTCAAAAATGTTATACTAAAACCCGTGCTACTAGATGATCTAGCAATTAATTTTGAAATAAAAACAGATATATCTAAATATTGATTACGGGGATGGTTTAGGTGTTAAAACAATTAGCTTCTAAAGAAAAAACTTATCAACAGAAAGCAGCGGCTAAAGTCAGAGTTTCTCCGGGTAAATCCTTATCAGAACTCAAGCAATTTCAGATTAATCTAGATCAAGTATTAAATAAGCTTTTGTACTTTTTATGCGCTTTTTTGCTAAGTCGCTTTTTGATAATCGGGGAAGTTGGTATCATTGGAGAAGCCTTTTTTTTAGCTAATAAAAATCGTCAAAAAGCAATTCGCTGGATGATTCTCGCAGGCGTTTTTGGAGGTATTTTTAGCATAAAAGGGCTTTGGGAGAGTCTGATTACGGTAGCTATTTTGGGTCTAGTAGTTTTAATAAATAATACTAATCTGTGGAGATTAAAAACAAAATTTCGGCAACCAGTCTTTTATTTAAGTTGGATTATGTTGAAAGTAGGCACTTCGTTTTTACCGATAATAAAAAATATTTCTACATTTAATTTATTTATTGAAATACTGCTAGGGATTGCAGTGGCTTTAATATTTGAAAAAGTACGCGAAGCTCTTAAAAACCCTTTTAAATATAATAATAAAGTATCCCAATTTGGAATTTTGCTGCTAGTCTTTTTTGCTTTAGGAGGGACTTTCGGATTAACTGTTCATGAAGTAGCCATAATCGATATCGGCATGCTTCTTTTAATTTTAGTTGCTGGTTACTTAGGTGGAGGTAGAGTTGGAGGGGTTGTTGGTATTGTTGGTGCCTTGGTGGTGGGAATCTTTAATCATAATATCATTATGGCTATTGCTTTATTTGGAACCGCCGGACTTTTGGGTGGTTTCTTTCGTTTTTGGGGTAAAAGCGGAGTAGCTGTAGCTTCAAGTTTTGGGTTAATTATGATTATGTATCTAGCCCGGATCGAGTTGACCACGGCCCCAATTTGGCATCCTGTCCCTTGGTTATTGGGAATTGTAATATTTTTCTTATTACCCAAAAGAATGTTGGCTAGATTTTCTCTTTATTTTCCTAATGAACTCAAAAATTATCACTTTGCAGAAGTCCAAAAGCGGTTACGGGAGCTTTTTTTAGCCAGACTGCATAATATGTCGGATATTTTTTCGGAATTGGCAAAAAGTTTTACCCAAAATGCAGCAGTTAAACAAAATAGTCCTTCGACCCGAATGGATTTATATTCATTACTAGATAAAATTTGTGCGATTAATTGCCGACAATGCATCGGTTACGATAATTGTTGGGGGGAGCATTTTTATATGACTTATCGGGAGCTATTTGATTTGATTAGTTTAGCGGAGTTATATGGACAAGTAAACATTAATCAGATCAAGGGGAGATTGGCTCAATCTTGCTTTAAACACTATAAGTTAATCGCAACTATTAATGATTTATTTGAAAAATATCAGACTAATTATTATTGGCAGAAAAAATTAGATGAAAGTAAAGGTTTTGCGAAAAATCAATTGAAAGGAATAGCTATGGTGATTCGAAATTTAGCAAATGAGATTTCTACGGATGTAGCTTTTAAGTTGGAGGCAGAAGAAAGATTGCGGTATAATTTGAAAGTGTCGGGAATCAACCTAGAGGATCTTAGTATAATGTCTTATGGGAAGCCAAATCAGTTTGAAGTAAAAATCACACAAAAACCTTGTAGCCGCGGTCGGATCTGTCACTGTGTAGCTAGCCCTTTGGTAAGTGGCATTTTAAGGCAGCGCTATATGGTTTGGGAGAGACAATGTGAAGCTGAAAATGGTTTTTGTACCTATTACTTGGTTCCGGCTAGACAGTTTGAAATCCGAACAGCTTCTTATAAAATAGCAAAAGATGGGAATGAAGGATCGGGAGATAACTATAATTTAAGGGAATTAAAAAATGGTTATTTTATCGGCATTTTAAGTGATGGAATGGGGCACGGCAGTAAAGCTTCTCAAGAAAGTAATATTACAGTTTCCATTTTAGAACG
Source organism: Bacillota bacterium (assembly GCA_028282485.1). Taxonomy (GTDB): domain Bacteria; phylum Bacillota; class UBA4882; order UBA8346; family UBA8346; genus JANQHU01. The sequence continues at coordinate 2,485 of JANQHU010000042.1, read as the reverse complement.
TTTTTTAGAATCCGGGATTGATCGGGAATTCGCCGTGAAGATGTTAAATTCTATTTTATTAGTCCATTCTCCGGAAGAATCTTTTGCTACCGTAGATTTGGCGCTTATTAATCTTTTTAATGCCAAAGCCGAATTTATTAAAATTGGAGCCGCCACTACCTACATTAAAAGGGTTAATGAAGTTATTGAAGTTAAATCAACCTCCCTACCGGCTGGAATTTTAAACTCCATTGAAGCAGAGAGCACGGTTTTTAACTTACAAAATCGCGATTATATTATTATGATTTCCGATGGAGTTTTAGATCAAAAAGAGGAAGATTTAAAAAACGACCAAGAATGGATTAAAGAGGCACTAAAGGAAATCGACGTGATGAGCCCGGAATCCCTGGGGGAACATTTATTAAACTTAGCTTTAAAAAGACAAGGTGGTAGCCCGAAAGATGATTTATCAATTATTGTCTTACAAATTATGAAAAAATGGTAATGCTCTTGAAATTTAAATAAATTTTTTAGTTAAAACACTAGTATTTTTAAAGACTGGTGTTTTTTTAAAAAATATTTTATGGTAAAATAATTGAGTTTCAAGAACAATTCTTTATCATAAAGAGGAGGCCATCTTATTTTGCTGGAAAAAGTGAGACAAACGATTATAAAACATCATCTTTTTCATAAAAACAGCCGGATTATTGTCGGTTTTTCAGGAGGAATAGATTCGGTTTGTTTGTTGCATATTTTAAAAAATTTACGAGAGTACAAGCTGCGGTTGTGGGCCTTGTATGTTAACTATGGCCTACGACCGGAAGAAAATAAACGGGAAGAAGCATTTTTAGAAAAGCTAGCTATGGAGTGGCAGGTTATTCCTAAAATAGTGCGAGTCGATTTAAGAGGTCAATTACAGCATAAAAAGCAATCACTGCAAATAGCGGCCAGAGAATTGCGTTACCAAATATTTGAAGAATATTGCCAAGAGATTGGAGGCGATTATATCGCTTTAGGCCACCATCAGAATGACCAAGCGGAAACCGTTTTTTATAGACTGCTGCGAGGTTCTGGAATTGATGGCTTGGCAGGAATCCCAATTTCGCGGAACCAAAAAGTAATTAGACCGTTATTAGAGATATCCCGCTTTCAAATCGAGGAATATGTCAAAAGCAATAATTTAGTCTGGCTTGAGGATTCTTCTAATACCAAAAAAATCTATAATCGAAATAAAATTAGGCATGACTTAATACCATTTATCGAAGCAAACTTTAATCCCAAGTTTCAGGAGTCCTTAAATAGAATAGCTTTATTAGCAGCAGAACAAAAAGATTTTATGAAAAAACAGATGGATGTTTATAAAGAAAAGGATGTTTTTTTTAATCAAGGGGAGTGTCGGGTTGGAATAGCCTTTTTTTTACAATTACACAACTATGAACAATATTATTTACTTAAAGAGATTACCGCTGGTTTAGAGACGACGCTTTCCTTAGAAAATACTGCTTTGCTAGATTTAAGAACAAGGATTAATAGTGAAAATTATCAATTTACAAGTGCCTGCCTGCGAGAAAAGATTAAGGTATTTCGCGAGAATCATACTTTGATTTTCTTGAAAAAAATTAAAACAAAAAATCAAGCCAAAGACAGTGAGACATATCCTTTGAAAGTTCCTGGAGTCACCCAAATAACTTCAATAGGTTGTAGTATAAAAGTTGAAGCAGCCGACTTACCAATAGATTGGAAGAATATTAGCGAGAGGGAGGCGTATTTAGATTTAAAAGAAGCTGTTTTTCCGTTAAAGGTTCGTTTTTGGCAAAAAGGTGATGCTTTTAAGCCTTTGGGGATCCAGGGAGTTCAAAAATTACAAGATTTTTTTGTTAATCAAAAAATATCCAAACGGCAGAGACATAAGATTCCTTTGGTAGTTGATGCCCAGGAGCAAATTATTTGGGTAGGTGGCTATCGGATCAATGATGATTTTAAAATTTCGCAAAATAAAAAGAATATTTGGCACTTTGTTTTAAATTAAGTTGTATAAATAATTTTCCTGTGTTATAATAATTACCATGGCAAAAATAGCTTTACCTACCGGAGGGAGGTTCATATTTATTGAAAGTAGCTCGAGATATTATAATTTATATTGTTTTAGCTATAGTAGCCATTGCTGTAGCTACAAAATTGTTTAATCCGCAGGAGCCTAAAAATTTATCTTTTTATAAGTTTGTTGAGTTGGTGGAGGCGGAAAAGGTTAAAGATGCCGTTATCAATAATAATGACGGAATGATTCGCGGCCATTTAAACGATGGTAGTAAATATAGTATTAATGGGCCAGTTGATCATCCGGAATTATACTACAATCTTTTGAAAGAAAAAGGTGTGAAAGTATCGTTTTCCAATTCGGGAAATGGTTGGTGGGCGTTGATATTACCAAATTTAGGATTTTTTATTCTCATTTTAGTATTTTGGTTTTTTATTATTAATCAAATGCAAAACTCAGGAAATAAAG
>JANQHU010000013.1 GCA_028282485.1 Bacillota bacterium | reverse complement strand
CAAATCCTTACCCAAATTATTTTCGGAGGCCGAACGGGTCACTAAAATACCAGTGGCGGTAGATAACAAAAGCGCTGGTATTTGCGAAACCAGGCCATCCCCGATGGTTAATAAGGAATAGGTAGCAAAGGATTCTTCAATACTATAACCCTTCTGAGTGGCTCCAATAACAAAGCCGCCCACAATATTAATGATAATAATTAAAATCCCGGCGATAGCATCGCCTTTTACAAATTTACTAGCTCCATCCATGGCACCGTAAAAGTCAGCTTCCCGTTCGATTTCCTGCCTTCTGTCACGTGCGTCGGCCTCGTTAATCAGCCCTGCATTCAGATCAGCATCAATACTCATTTGTTTTCCGGGCATGGCGTCAAGAGTAAATCGCGCCCCCACTTCGGCTACCCGCTCCGAACCTTTAGTAATTACAATAAATTGAATAATGGTTAAAATCACAAACATTACTAAACCAACAATATTATTATTACCAGCCACGACTCGTCCGAAAGCATCAATTACCATGCCGGCATCAGCATACAATAATACTAAACGAGTCGAAGAAACATTTAAAGCTAACCGAAAAAGGGTAATTACTAATAATAGTGTAGGAAAAACCGATAATTCCAAACTACGGTGCACATTCATGGTCAATAAAATAACGGCAAATCCCACACAAAAGTTAATTAAGATAAAGAAGTCTAAAATAATTGAAGGTAACGGCACAATAAACATGGTCAAAATTAAGACCACTAAAATAACTACCACCAGTTCGCCGTTTTTCAGATAACTTCCGGTTAACAGTGCCGTGCTATTATTGCCCTCCGCCATAGACACTCCTTTAATAATTAGAGAGTACTTTATTTATTTAGTTATACTTTGGTTTTTTCCCAAATCAAGTTTTTGATCTATATTTTATATCGGTAAGTTTTTTAAAAATAATAGCTAATTTTAAAAATATTAATCAAATATCTAAAAATAAAAAAGACTAAAAAATCAATCTTATTAATAATAATTTTCATTCTATCTCCCACACCAAAAAAGCAAAATCATTACTATTTTTATAAATAAGCTTTAAATAAAAAATAGCCGGGACTCAGAATTTTCTAGCCCCGAACAATCTTTTTCACAATTTATATTTTTAATTCTAGTAGTAATTATCCCTTTTTATCTTCTCCCACCAAATTTTTTAAAGTTTGCTCTAAGGCAAAACCACTGCTGGTATGACATCTTCTCACCGGAATTTTTTGCTGTTTGGCTTTTTTGACGGCTACAGTTATCATCTTGTGAGAAACCGTATTAGTGAACAAAATAATTAGATCCGGGCAACCTATATTTTTCTCAAAGCGGGGGATCATCTGGGTAAAAACTTTTATTTTATGACCATGTTTATTACAAATAACTTTATACTCTTCGTGCATTCGATCATGGCCACCCACTAAAACAATGCTCATAATTCTACCTCCTTGTTGTTAAATATTTTAGATATATTAACTTTTATCATTACCATTTTGATCATTATTATTAGAGCAACTTGAAGCACAGTCCGAACAACTACAGCCGCATAAACCACTTTTATTTTTGGACTTTCTAAAAACACTAACTACTGCCCATAATACTAAAATTAAGATGACCCCACCGATGAGATAATTAATCATAATTTAACATCCTCTCCAAAATCAGCCGTTAAATACGGGCCAGGTTAATCCCTCATCTCTTTTAGCCCAGTCCGAGGAATTTTCCAACTTGGAATACCAGAGCTCCTAATAACCAGGCCAAACCCGTTTGATAACCGATGGTAATCCAGGTCCATTTCCAAGAATGAAACTCTCGTTTCATAGCACCGATGGCGGCAAAACAAGGGGCTGCCAACAAGGTAAAAATCATGAAAGCAAAAGCACTTAACACTGAAAAATTTTGACTAATATTCTGAATCAGCGACGGATCATCCTCGGCTACCTCACCAATTCCATAAAGAATTCCTAACGTAGCGACAACAACTTCTTTAGCCAGTAGGCCGGTAATGGTGGCCACCGCCGCCTTCCATTCCCCAAAACCGAGGGGTTGAAAAATTGGAGCAATCGCTTTCCCCAGACTAGCTAAAATACTGTTTTCCGCTGCAACCATTTTGAAAGCAAAATCAAAGGATTGCAGAAACCAAATGACACCGGAAGCAATAAAGATAATAGTCCCCGCTTTGATCATGAAGGCTTTGCCTCGATCCCACATATTAATCAGCGCACTTTTCAACTTTGGAACCCGGTACTCCGGAAGTTCCATGACAAAAGGGGCCACCTCTCCCTTCAAAATAGTCTTTTTTAAGAGTAGTCCTGAGATAATAGCAATACCGATTCCAATAATATATATGGCCGGAGCTACCCAGGCCGACTGGGAGAAAAAGGCCGCAATAAATAAAGCAAAGACAGGCCATTTCGCTCCACAAGGTATGAACGGGGTTAACATAATTGTCATTTTGCGATCTTTCTCATTTTCAATAGTTCTAGTTGCCATGATGCCAGGAACCGAACAACCGGAACCAACTAACATGGGAATAAAAGATTTCCCGGAAAGACCAAATTTACGGAATATTCGATCCATAATAAACGCCACTCTAGCCATATAACCACTGTCTTCCAGTAGAGAGATAAAGAAAAATAAAATCATCAGCTGTGGGACAAACACCAAGACCCCGCCAACACCACCGATTATTCCATCTAAAATTAGACTCTGTAACCATTCCGCCGCACCTACTGTCTGCAGCCAGGCTTCCGTATTTCCGCCAATCAAATCACCGATCAACCATTCCACCCAGCCAATTGTATAATCACCCAAAGTCGAAATTGAGACATAGTAAACAAACCACATGACCGCAAAGAAGATGGGTAATGCCAAGAGACGATTGGTCACAATTTTATCAATTTGATCAGATAAGGTTAGTTTTTTATCCGACTTCTTTTTAAGGGATTTATTAATGACGCTAGCAATAAATTGGTAACGGTTGTTCGCAATTACCGTTTCAATATCATCTCCCATTTCAGTTTCAATCTTCTGTTGTAAATTTTTCAGCTCCGTTAATAAACTTTGAGGAAGATTTACTTTGGCCATCAACTTTTCATCCGCTTCCAACAACTTAATTCCTAGCCAGCGGCTGTTATATTGATTGTCTGGCAAATCTTTTTTTATTAAGTCTTCCACCTGATTAATACATTTATTAATATTATTTTTATAAAAACTCTCTTGTTTGTTAGTCTCGGGAACCAATCCCTTTTTAACTGATTCTAGAGCTTTATTTAATAATGATTGGATTCCTTGCCCTTTTCGAGCGGAAGTTAAAACAATGGGAATCCCTAAAAAAGCTTCTAATAATCCGACATCAACTTTATCCCCTTTGGCATCAACCAGATCCATCATATTCAATGCCCCAACAACCGGTATCCCGAGCTCTAAAAGTTGAGTGGTTAAATAAAGATTTCTTTCTAAATTGGTTGCATCAATAATGTTGATAATTACATCAGGCTTTTGCTCAATTAAATAATCCCGGGCTATAACCTCTTCTAAGGTATAGGGCGAAAGGGAGTAAATTCCGGGCAGATCAACTACCCGCACATTCTCTTTTAATAATTTAGCCTTGCCTTCTTTTTTCTCTACGGTAACGCCTGGCCAATTTCCAACATACTGGGTGCTTCCCGTAATTTCATTAAACATAGTGGTCTTCCCACAATTCGGGTTCCCCACTAAAGCAAATGAATACTTCATTACTATTATACCACCTTTATAATTTTAATAATCATTATCATTAAAAAATTACAAAAACATTTTTTTTATTATTCAATAATAATATTTTCCGCCTCTGTTTTTCGAAAAGACAATTCATAACCCCGAATATTCACTTCAATTGGATCACCTAAAGGAGCAATTTTGCGAACCGTTAATTCTACCCCGGATGTAATCCCCATATCCATCAATCTTCTTCGCATCGCCCCCTTACCGACAATTTTAACTACTACCCCTTTTTCCCCGGGTTTAAGTTCTTTTAAAGACTTTTCCATCGACTAAACCTCCTTTTTTGCTTATTTTTCTAAGATTAACTGCTGGGCAATCCCCTTACTGAGAGCAATTCTGGAGCCTTTAATATTCACTATTAAATTCCCCTGCATTTCAGCAACAATGGAAATCACAGTTCCCGGGACAATCCCTAATCCTTCCAAAAATTTCTTAGTTGCATCTTTAACTCGACAAACATCTATGACTCCTTCTTTACCTATAGGTAACATTGTTAAATTCACTTAATTCACCCTCTCGTAATTATTTATTAAATATTTCATTTTCCTTTGATGTTGATAGTCATTATCAATTACTATATATTAAATTTATCAAAAAAACACTCCAATGTCAATAGAAAACGTAAATTAATGGTCTTCTTTTTAAAAAATTACAAATTCAACCAAACAGACCAAAGAAATTGGGGAGCTAAAGGCGGAAGAACCCTTCAACTTTAGTTATTTATTGAAAACTTAAAATTTTAAAATATATTAATTAAAACTTTAACAAAAATGTAACAAAAGTAGTTTCAATTTAGTGTATAATTTATAATTAGTGATTAATAGCTAAATGACTGATATTAATTACGAATCAATTAGCAAAGGAGCACTTCCGTAATGAAAAATTCTAAAAATATATTAATAATTACTCTAGTGATTATTTTATTAATTACCGCTACTGTTATTTTAAAAGCAGGGCACCAAATTGATAATTTTGGTAAAAATATTACGATGTTAGGTGAAAAAGAGGGTGACTTTAATGGAGACGAAATAGCCGATAAGCTTTTTGTGCTTAAACTAAATAAAAATTCCGTTATTAATAAAAAATTATTAATACTAAACCCGAGGGCTTTTCCAAATAGCCTTCCTTATTCAATTACAGATGCCAAAATTGTTTTAGGAATCATTCACGGTGCAAATAAAAATAACAGGCATAATAATATATTTTTACTTTATTCGGAATACTTATCAACTTCTATCTGGAAACAAACAGATTCTGATTCACCGCTCACAGTATATGAAACAACAAATAATGAAACCTCTTTAAAATGGCAAAAAGGAATAAAACCCAAACCAATTTGGGTTCTAAAAAAGGGCAGTAACCTAGCTGTAAATAGGGTCAAATATTCTTCATGGCTAAAAGAATTTCCGGCTCTGAAAGGGGACGCCATCATTATGGGGACCGAGGCCGGGATTGATATTTTGTTATATTGGAATGGTAAAACTTACGAGATTCACTGGCCAATGGAGGAATATTAAAATAAAAATCAAAAATTATAGTTTCAATTTAGGGGATAATGTATAACTAGTGATTAATCACCGGGGCCCTTGTGCAAAATAGCTTTAAAATTCATCTAAATGTGTTATGATAAAGATACAAAAGAACCAAAATTAAGGAGAGCATGATGGATAACCGTAAGCAAATCCTACAAGGGATTGATAATTTTAAAGAAATGATTGATCGAAATGGTTATTATGTAGACAAAACTTTATTTATTAAAGACTTAATTGATAGGCATGATAAAATCGTCTTAATCACCAGGCCGCGGCGGTTTGGAAAGACTTTAAATATGAGTATGCTGAAATATTTTTTTGAAATTCCCGAGTGCCGCCAAAATGATTTAGAAGAGGTAGACGTTAGTTATCTGTTTGAAGGGTTAAAGATTTTTGCTGAAGATAAGTACCGTGAGATCCAGGGGACTTACCCGGTGGTCTACTTAACTTTTAAAGATGTGAAACAGGTTAATTGGGAAGATACCTACCAAAATTTAATTGATACTTTAGCAAATGAGTATCGGCGTCATAGTTATCTTTTGAATGCATCGGTGCTAAGTGAAGTGGAAAAAGAATTATACATCAAAGTGATGGATTATCAAGGAAATAAAGTTGATTATACCAATGTAATTAAAAATTTAACGCAATACTTAAAAAGATATTATAAAAAAGACTGCTTGGTTTTGGTGGACGAGTACGATACCCCCATTCAAGCAGGCTACTTAAATG
>JANQHU010000450.1 GCA_028282485.1 Bacillota bacterium | reverse complement strand
TTTGGTAGTTTCTCGGTCCAAAAGCGACATCATCATAGACAGAGCTCATAAAAAGCTGATGATCAGGCTCTTGAAGAGTAAAGCCGATTTTTTGCCTCATTTGAGGAAGATTTTTTTGGGTAAGCGAGACTTCGCCCACCCGAATTTCTCCGGCATTCGGCCAGATTAGTCCGGCTAGCAACTGGAGCAGAGTTGATTTTCCAGCCCCGTTGGCCCCGACAATCCCTACCGTTTCGCCCCGAGCAATTTGAAAAGAAATATTCTGGATAGCTTTATTGCCATCGGGATATGTAAAAACGACTTCCTGAAATTCAATCTGCCATCGACTCATCTGATCACCCCCATCCCCATGGTACTAAGCCATGCCGGAATATTTCCGAATCTAAAAACGCCAAAAAGAATCGCCCACCCCAATAGGTAGAGCAGATCTTTGAAAACCGGTCTTTTCAGCCGACCGGGGTGATATTCTCCCCCAAAGCCTCTTAAGAGCATGGCCTCATATATTTTTTCCCCTCGCCGAAAGGTTCGCAGGAGGATTTGCCCACCTAAAGGTCCCCAGGCCCGGAAATGAATACCCGTCTGTCCCGGCGCTCTTAGCATATAAGCGTGATAGGTTTTATCAATTTCTTCTAAAAAGACGGTAATGTATCGAAATACCATCACAAGTTGAAAGATTAAAATGCTAGGTACTCTCAAGCTCCTGAGCCCCAAAGCAAGCCGATCCACCCCAGTGGTTGCTACTAATAAAAGACCAGCCAATATAGTGAGGCCACTCTTGATAATTAGCGAAAGAAAAGAAAGCCAGCCTCCGGTTATCGGTATATCCCCTACCATAATTTTAATGGTTTTATCCAAAAAAGGGTTAAACATTCCTAATCCTGCCACAAAAACCATACTGATCAGCATTCTTTTGCCTAAGGGAGCAGGTGGAATTTCTCCAAGAATAAAAATAAACAGGGGATAACTAATAAAGGGCAATAATTTATCAATCTCATATTTATCATAAGATATTACCGCGACTAGGTACATAACCGTTACTAATAATTTGGATAGTGGGTGCAAATTGTGAATAATCGTCTCTTTTAAAGCTAATTCGTCTAATATTCTTATTTCAAAAAAAGACTCTTTCATCTTAGGCATATTCAAAAATGAATCCTTTAAATATTTTTCTTTCGCTGTTTATACACGTAGAGCAGATACCCGAAAAGGCTTATTAACAAAAGGGTTAGGAGCCCTCCTCCAACTCCGGCTAAGCTAGTTCCACGATTTATGATACGGGAGGGAGCTTCTGAGGTTGTCTTAAAATCATACTCAGGCAAAACAGCAGTCTTCTCTTGAAGATTCGAAAAGACTTCATGTATTCCTTGCGGGGAACCGAGTTCCTCTTTTCCCGAAGTATGAAATATAGCCCATTCTAATCCATCCGGTTTCTCCGAGGCAAAGGACGACAAAATCCCCCCTAATACCAAGGCAGCTACCATCAAGATTAGTAGGACTTTTCGGAGAGAGATCCCCTTAATAATGCCACTCGGGGATTTCCTTTCTAGCAGCTCCCGACGTTCGGTATAGATATACGAAAGAATAGCTGCAGTAACCAGCCCTTCAATGATACCTATGGCCAAATGGATGGGTTGCATTAATAAAAGAAAAGATCCCAGGGGCAACTCTGTTTTTCCTGATAGAAAAGTTTCTAGGACTACTCCCAAAGATCCTAATTGCAACCCAATAATCGACGTCAGTAAAGAAGCTATCAAAATTCCTTTTTGAGAAAATCTCTTTGAAACCAGTGCTTCATATACCAATGGATAAGCAATAAAACAAGTAAAAAAACCCAGATTAAATAAATTACACCCTAAGGCTAATAGACCGCCATCGGCAAAGAAAAGAGCCTGGATCATCAAAACGGAAGCCATGGTCAAAAAGCCGGCATAAGGACCTAACAGGATCGCCAGTAAAATCCCACCCCCAATATGTCCACTAGAGCCAGTCAGCGGTATGGCAAAATTAATCATTTGTGCCGCAAAGACAAAGGCTCCCATTACCGCCATTAAGGGAACTTTGTTATGATTCAACTCTTTTTGCACTTTTTTTATAGAATAGCCCAAAATTCCCGCCGAAAGACTCCACATGACTCCACCAACCAGCGGCGAAATCAAGGCATCTGCCATATGCATCCTACCCTATCCCCCTACAAATTATTGATGATACTAGCATTATAGCCAGCCCCAAAGCCATTATCAATATTGACCACACTGACGCCGCTGGCACAGCTATTTAACATCCCCAGCAGAGCGGCCAATCCGTTAAAATTAGCTCCGTAACCAACGCTGGTAGGGACCGCAATAATTGGTTTATTAACTAGGCCACCGATCACGCTGGCTAAGGCCCCTTCCATTCCAGCCACCACAATTATCACCTTGGCACCCCTAATAATATCTAAACGGGTAAATAAACGATGAATTCCCGCCACTCCCACATCAATAATCTTTTCTACCCTATTACCAAGAAGCTTCGCCGTTTCAGCCGCTTCCTCAACAACGGGCAGATCCGCAGTTCCCGCCGAGACAATAGCAATATAGCTATCGGGAGGAGTAAGCTCTTTTTGTTGGATGGTAATGATTCTGCCTAACTTGTTATAGCAAGCTGCCGGGCAGATCTTTTTGATTGCTTGATAGATCTCTTCCCCGGCCCGGGTAGCTAAAATATTACTATCTTTTTCCAACATATAAGAAATAATTTCTTTTACTTGAGTTACCGTCTTCCCTTCGCAGTAGACAACCTCCGGATAACCAACCCTGACTTCTCGATGATTATCAATTTTAGCAAAATCTAAATCCTTAAAAGGCAGATCTACTATTTTCTGGGCAGCTTCTTCGAGCCGGATTTTATCATTTTTAACATCTTCTAATAATTTCTGAATATCCTCCCGCTTCATCTATTCCCTCCCATAATATTCACTTGGTGATTAAGACTTCCCATCCGATACCCTTCTAGATCCAGAGTAATATACTTAAATCCCAACTCTTTTAACCTTTTGGAAATAGCATCAAGCAGGCTTTCTTGGAATAACTTGTTTCGATCCTTTCTATTCACTTCAATTCTTGCCAAATCATGATGTTTTCTCACCCGAACCGCGCGAAACCCCAGGTCCATCATATATTCTTCCGCTTTTTCAATCAGTTCCAAATCTGCAATTTTTATTGTAGTATCATAAGGGAGCCGGGTCAGCAGGCAAGCATAAGCCGGTTTTGCCCAAGTTTTTAAGCCTAACTCCTTCGAGAAACTTCTAATGTCTTCTTTCGTCAACCCTAGCTCAAGGAGGGGACTCTTGATTTCTAATTCAGCAAGGGCCACCAGCCCCGGCCGATAATCTTTGGTATCATCAAAATTCGATCCCTCGATAACACTATGATATGCTTGTTCTTGAGCAATATTTTTAATTATTGAAAAAATAAATTTTTTACATAAATAACATCTATTGAGAGGATTATTTTTAATAGCATCATTTAGATCAACCCTTACTATTTCATGGGCCACACCCAGATCTCTTGCCAACTCTTGCGCCTCTATAAGCTCCCCGCGAGGAATATAGGGCGTTTGGATGGTAATTGCTTTGACACGTTTTCCCAAGGCTCCTTGACATGCTTTTAGCAAAAAGGTACTATCTACTCCCCCAGAAAAGGCGATTAAAACACTCTGTAATTCTTTTAAATAATTAATCAAATCTAAATATTTTTGACTATTAATCATCAATAACACCTGCTGCCTCTTGATAAACTTCCTTATAAATTTGGTCAATGGGAACCTGATATTTAATTGCTAACTCTCGACATTCTTCATACTCCGGCTTATATTTGATTACCTTTCCTGCATGATAGGCCTTTTTAATGGTAATTTCACCATATTTCGTATTAATTTTTTCAAAAGCTCTTTGCAACATGATCTTTTCAACTTCAAATTTTCTGATACCCAAAGACGGTGTCTCTCTAAAGATAATCTCTCTAATATCCATTTCTTTACTTTCATCTACCAAAATACTTAATTTTATCGAAGGTCTACCCTTCTTCATTATAATCGGGGTCTTAAAAACATCTACGGCTCCTTTTTGAAAAAGCTTTTCTTCAATATAACTATAAAATTCCGGGTTCATATCATCTAAATTGGTTTCAAGAATAAATTGTCTCTTAATTTCTTTCTTTTTTTCTACTTTTCCTAAGTAAACTCTTAAGACATTGGGAATTTTTAGATCTCTCGTCCCTAAACCATAGCCAATTTTTTGTATTGCAAAATCAACTTGGTCTGTAAATTCACTAACATTAGCCCCCAAAATAGCTGCCCCCGTTGGGGTAGTCGTCTCTTCTTGTACAAGTCCTGTTTTTATTGGAATATTTGCAAGTATTTCAGCAGTAGCTGGTGCCGGAACCGGCATGACTCCGTGGGCACACTTGATAACCCCTCCTCCCACTTGAACTGAAGATGCCATTATTTTATCTATTTTCAAATAGTCCAAGCATATAGCCGCTCCTACGATATCTACTATTGAATCAACAGCTCCTACTTCATGAAAATGTACTTCATACAATTCCTTCCCGTGCACCTTGGCTTCAGCCCGGGCTACTTGCATAAAAATATCTATGCTTAATTTTTTCACCTCATTATTTAAAGCAGAGATTTGAATAATTTTTTCAATATCTTTTAAATTTCTGTGACCTTCAAAAGAGTTTTTGTGGCAATGATTTTCATGATGATGTTGGTGTTGATGCTCTTTATGCTTTAATATAA
>JANQHU010000438.1 GCA_028282485.1 Bacillota bacterium | reverse complement strand
AAGAGACTTTTTTCTTCTTTCCAACGCACCAGCCAAAGCCCTCGGCTCCGTAAACCGGACTTTAACATTTCCAGGTTATCGGCCTCGGCATAGCCAGTGATCACGGCTCCTTCTTGATTTCGTGCTTTATAGCGATAACGCGGCAAGCTTTTTCAACTCCCCTTTTTATTTAAAAGCAGTTACCCTTAAGACTTCATCAATAGTCGTAACTCCTTTTTTGACTAACTCCAGGCCACTATCAAATAAAAGCCGCATGCCGGCTGTGAGTGCTATATTTTGTATTACTCCTTGGGAAGCTCCTCCAATGACCGCTTCCCGTAGCTCATCATTTATTTGAAGGATCTCATAAATACTAGTTCGTCCGGAAAAACCAGTATTTTTACAGTATTCACACCCCTGACCGTAATAGTAGGGAAGATTGGCGGAAAGCTTCTTGTGTTTTAAATATTCTTCCGGTAATTCCCGACTAGTTTTACAACGGGGACAGATTTTACGTACTAACCTTTGGGCCACTACTCCCACTAGCGCCGAAGTAATTAAATAGGGTTCTAAATTCATATTCAGCAATCGCGTAATTACTCCCACAGCATCATTAGTATGAATGGTACTTAAGACTAAATGGCCGGTTAAAGACGCTTGTACTGTAATCCGAGCCGTCTCTTCACCTCGAGTTTCTCCCACCATAATTACATCGGGATCTTGACGTAAAAAAGCCCGCAAACCACTGGCAAAGGTTAACCCCGTTTTCGGGTTAACATTGACTTGAGTGATCCCGCTGATAATATACTCGATGGGGTCTTCTAAAGTAATCAGATTTTTATGAAGGGTATTTAATTGCTGCAAAAAGGCATATAAGGTGGTTGTCTTGCCACTTCCCGTGGGTCCGGACACGAGGATCATTCCGTAAGGATAAGTAAGCATTTCTCTGACTTGTGCTAAATCTTGATCCTGAAAACCGATCCCCTCCATACTGACATACTGCAGCTGACGGTGCAGGATGCGCAAAACTACTTTTTCGCCAAAATTCGAGGGAATAATCGAAACCCGTAAATCAGCCTTTTTACCGTCAATTTCGACGGGAATTCTTCCGTCTTGGGGAATTCTTTTTTCGGCAATATCCAGATTAGCCATTACTTTAATGCGGGAGACAATGGAAGCGTGAAATCCCAAGGAGAGATTTTTCATGATTTCGTATAAGGCCCCGTCAATGCGCAAGCGAATCCGAAGGTCTTTCTCTCCAGGCTCAATATGAATATCGCTGGCGCGGTCTTTAAAGGCACTACTTAGCAAAGAGTTTAAAAATTTAACCACCGGTACATCTGCGGCAATATTAATGGTCTCCGCCACGCTAGCTTCCGGCTGGAAATTATTTTTTTTGAGAGTCGTCGCATTCTCTTGAAGCTGCTTTTGACTAGAAAAACGATTAATAATGAACTGAATATCTTCTTCAGGAGCGTAGTAGACTTCCAATTCCCGTTTGGTAAATTGCCGAACCGCATCCAAACCCTCAATATTTTCCGGCTCTCCCGTAGCTACCACCAGGAGATTATCCTTTAATGCAACAGGGAGTATACAATACTTTTGGATTAGTTTTATCGGGATTAAGTTTAAGACCTCTGATTGAAGGGGGTAATTAATCAAATTTATATAGGGAAAGCCAATCTGTTTACTTAAGGCTTCCGAAATTTGATTTTCCGTCACCAGATTCATCTCCATTAAAGCCTTTCCCAAGGGAATCTTGCGTCGCTTTTGTAATTCTAAAGCTTGCTGGAGCTCGGGGATGGTAATTAAACCGCTGTCAATCATAATTTCGCCCAATTTTTTTTTCATTTTGGGTACCTCGAAATCCATTTTTAAAAACAAAGTGATTATTTTAATTCTACCGAATTATGCCATTTGGGGGTTATGGTCAAAATCAACTCACTCTCTTCTTTTAACTTTTCTCGACTACGAAAAAGCCGTCCCAGTAATGGTACTTCGGCTAATAAAGGAACCTTTTTTAATAAATCCCGTTCCTTTTGATTAATTAAACCAGCGACAAAAACTGTTTCGCCAATTTTAGCCTGAATTCGGGATTTAGCTTCCCTGGTTCCGATAATATAATGACTCCCCACTTTAGTTCCTAAAGTGTTCAC
>JANQHU010000350.1 GCA_028282485.1 Bacillota bacterium | reverse complement strand
AGGACTGCCAAAAAAAATAACCAAGAAATTGTTAAAGCACTAAACCCCGGCATATAATAGCCGATAATATAAAGTATTACAAAAGATATTAATAAATTTAAACCCCAATAGATTATACGCATAAGCTCCCTCCTTTTTTAAATTGCAAAGACATGCTTGCCGATTCTGGTAATAATATTGCGCGCCCACATCCACGGACTACTAGTTTTAGCCGGATTAAAAAAGTAGAGTGCCCCACCGGATGGGTCCCAACCGTTTAATGAATCCCGAGCTGCTTTCTGAGATTCCAAACTCGGGGCCCGGTTTATATAACCATTACTGACTGATTCAAAAGCGTGGGGTTGATAGATGACTCCGGCTAGTGTTTTTGGGAATTTCTGACTGCGAATTCGATTCAAGATTACTCCGCCCACTGCCACCTGCCCAATATAAGGTTCGGCTCCGGCTTCGGCAAAAATGGCTCGGGCTAAAAGCAAGTTATCTCCCGTTGACTGAATGGGATTGCCACTACTACTACCGCCACCGGATCCGGTAGGAATGGTAAGCCGTTGGCCGATTCGTAAATAGTTACTATTTAGACCGTTTCTTTGTTTTAAAGCATTTGTAGTCACTCCGACTCTTCTCGCAATACTATAAAGGCTATCACCCCTTTTGACCGTATAAGTCCAATCAGCTTTAACCGGGCTCGCAAAAGGTATTTCCATAATCAGACCTACCAATGTTATTAATAAAATAAGATAAACTTTCTTCATTTTCCAAACCCTCACTTTAATATTTATTTTATATAATTATTCTGAATCTATTATTTTTAATTAAGATAAATTCTATTCTTTCATTCTTTTATTTTTTTCTTTATTAGTTGATATTCTTTCAAAAAGCCTTCCTTATTCCTTAAAACATTGTTAACCTTTTATTACATTTAGGTAAAACTTTTTGATTAATAATTGACTTTTGCAGTTTTTGTCATTACAATTATTCCCATACAGAAAATATAGTTTAACTTTTAAATTTCCATTAACATTATTTGCATTTTTTTAGATCTAAAACAATAAAGATTAAAGTTCCAACTCAAACATTAATGGGGGGATTCAAGGTGAAAAAAAGAGTCTTTATGATAATAGCATTGTTTTTGGTAATAACCTCAGCCATATTAATCGACTTCCCAAATACTCCAAAGACAGCTGCTCTTGAAGCCTTAACTACTAATAATACTGCCAACCTAAGCTTCAGTTCGAGACTATTAGCTACGCTCCGTACTCCTAATTACCTTAATCTAGACAAAAAATTTTTTCAACTCAAACCACCATCCCCGGCCACAGCTCCACCAGTAGCCAAAGTTTCTCAAAAAAGGCCTTCCCCAAAGCCCATCACCGGCATTTATTGTACTTCTTGGATTGCTGGGCATTCTAAAAGGATCAATGAAATTATTGATCTTCTAAAAACCTCTGATAAAATTAACGCCTTAGTCATTGATGTTAAAGATGCTACCGGAAAAATTACTTATCAATCTCAGGTGCCCTTAGCCAAAAAGATTAAGGCCGGCTCTAATCGAGCTCCGAAACTAAAAGCATTAGTAGCTCGCCTAAAAGAGGCCAATATTTATCCTATTGCCAGAATTGTAGTCTTTAAAGATCCCCTTTTAGCTAAAGCCCATCGGAAAACTGCGGTGCGGAGTAAAAGAGGTGGTATTTGGAAAGATCGTAAGGGTAAAATATGGGTCGATCCCCACAACCGCCAGGTTTGGCAATATAATATCGACATTGCTAAAGAAGCGGTGGAGATGGGTTTTGCGGAAATTCAATTTGATTACGTGCGTTTTTTAAGTGATGGGCGGATCAGTGATTGTGTCTATCCTTTCTCCAAGGGTGAGAAAAAAGAAGATGTTATTGCCAATTTTCTGCTTACAGCCAAAAAAGAAATCAACGCCTTGGGAGTACCCATTTCCGCCGATATTTTTGGCTTAGTCACCTCAATCCCCAACGATTTAAATATTGGACAAAATTTAGAAAAAATAGCTAATGCGGTAGACTTTATCTGTCCCATGGTATATCCTTCTCATTATCCACGGGGAACTTTTAAGATTAAAAAACCCGATTTACAGCCTTATGAAGTAGTTTATGAGGCTATGAAAAGGGGCGTGGCACGGTTAGAAAAGATTAACTCTAAGGCAAAATTTCGTCCCTGGTTACAGGATTTCAGCTTAGGTAATCCTTATGGAGTAGAGCAGATACAAGCTCAAATTAAAGCTTTAAATGATAACGGCATCGACGAATGGCTATTTTGGAACCCCAGAAACAAATACAAACTAAAAAATTATCAATAATCAATAAAAAAACTACTTTTTAGTAAAGTATCTGCTCTTAACTAAAAGGTAGTTTTTTATTTTCATTAAATAATTATGGCCACTTTTAAAACGTACAATTCATACCGAGGGATAAAGTGACTGTTGCATAGGATTGTTTCAACTCTGCTTTAGTCACTTTTTCTCTTAATTTTCCATTCGTATAACCAAAAGCAAGCTCTACCAAAGTCATTTTTTCATAAACAACTCCGCCGCTAACTCCCAGATAAAGACCACCCAGGGCTTCATAATTTTCCTTTACTTGACCGTCAATTCGCAAGAAACTATATCCCACCTGGCCGCCAACAAATAGGTCCATATTATCGGCATAAGGAATATTATAACGAACTAAGGCATAAATGGGAGTAGTGCCTAGCCTGAGATTATCTACTCGTTCTTTAAAATCTCGTAAAAATTGATACTCGAAACCGCCACCTAGATCAAGGGTTTCACTTATCCGCGTTAGTACTTCCCCGCTCACGGAATACCCCATATTACTATCGAACTCCTGCTGACCATTACGACCATCTTTTAATAAACCGTATTGTTGAGTTCCGATTTTACCTACCAAAATGACTCCCTGCTGCTGGGGAACAGCCGCCCCTAAAGCTAAACTATTAAGTAACAAAATTAATAAAAAACTGATACTTAGACCTA
>JANQHU010000314.1 GCA_028282485.1 Bacillota bacterium | reverse complement strand
TTTATCCCCGGCGGTTAACCTGGATTCGTGGCCTGGATGATGTGAAGGTAGTTGCCAAACGGCTGACGGCCAAATATCCCCAGGTAGAGTTTCATTTTGTGGGGCGGGGCGGTAACGATGAGATGGAGAGCGAGATGCGAGAGTGGGCGGCCCAGCACCCGGGGTGTCGGTATTATTGGGTGCCCATGGCAGAGATGGCGAGCATTTATCGGGAAGCGGATATTATCTTGATTCCTACTCGGGCGGCGGAAGGGACTTCTTTATCCTGTCTGGAAGCGATGGCGGCTGGGAAAGCGGTTATTAGTGGCTGGGTGGGTGGTTTGACGGATTTAATTTTGGATCAATATAACGGTTTGCTCCTGGATATTCGGCCGGATACTTTAGAAAAGGCTATTGAAGAATTAATTAATGATTTGGCCAAACGGCAAGCTTTGGGGGAGCGAGCCCGAGAAACAGCTCAGGTTTTTTCTTATGACCATTGGAAAAAGCGGTGGCAAGCAGCTTTGAGGGGGATTTGGGGTGATTAATTTAAATGAGTAAAAGAGTAGCAATTATTACTGATTATTTCTTGCATCCCGAAAATGATGATTTTTTAGCAGTAGCTGAGAATCAAACGCTCTGGCAGCTAATTGGGTTCTTGCGCGGGGAGCTTGGTTTAACCGTAGATCTCTTCCAGGTATCTCCCCTGAAAGAACGGTGGTTTCGGGGGGTGCGCATCCTAGGTTTAGCTACGAAAGCAGATTATTTTGGGATGTTTCCGGGGCTTAATACTAAATTCGCCCAACACGGCCTGGATTATGATTTGCAGATTTACTATCATTGGCATTTGGCTTATCCCTGCTTAATACAACCGGCCATTGTCATTTCTCACGGAATTTTTTGGGATACTCCGGCGGCAGCTAATAACCGCTTGAACCCGGTGGAAAAAGCAGAATGGTTGAAACGAATGGAGTATGGACTTACTGCGGCCCGGAAGTTTGTCTTTGCCGATCGCAATACGGCCAATGTAGTTAAGGCCCTCTGGCCGGGCTACGAACATCGGTTACATTATCTCCCGCCCGGAATTGACCTGGCCTGCTTTCAACCACGGCCCAAAGAGAAGCAAAATGCAGCGGAAGCGGTACGAATTATCTGCCCCCAAGATTTTACCGAGGAGCAGGGCGTCCATACCATCTTACAGTTAGCAAAAGCTTTGGAAGAACCTTCAGAAGGTTTGCCACCAATTGAGTTTCATCTGGTAGGCTCCATGAGTGAGTTTGAAAATAGTTTGGTACTGGCCTCTTTGGTACGTCAACAGCCCAACTGTCGGTTTTACTGGACTCCTTTAGCTAAAATGCCGGAAGTTTACCGGGAAGCGGATATTGCTTTATTACCCTCTCAAGCAGCGGAAGGGGCTTCATTGTATGGGCTGCAAGCTTTAGCCAGTGGCTTACCGCTGATTATTGGGATGGCGGGCGGCTTATCGGAATTAGTGGTTGATGGTTGGAATGGGAGGATCGTTAAACCGGATTTAACTCATCTCCAGGCAGCGGTAAGTTCTTTAATCCAAAACTCCGATTTGTGTCAAAAAATGAGCGAAAATTCCCGCCGTTTAGCAGAAGGGTATTCCCTGGAGAGTTGGGAAGAAGGTTGGGGCCACCTAATTGAGGAGTTGCTGGAAAAGAAATGAGGTGTCAAAAGAGAAAATGGAGCAGCAGTCAAAAAGAATTCATAGTATCGAAAAAAGAATCCTCGAAGCCGTAGCGAGTGAACAGGAATCCCTGGCCAAAATTTTAGCCGCTTTAGCTATTAAGGTAGAAAAAACGGCACACTGGCTCCCCGCAGAAGCCCCGGAAGAACCATTTAATATATTAGTAGAAAAAGTAAAAGGGTTGGAATGTGTGATTGGAAAAGAGTTAGCGGCTGTGGCTGCCAAAGAGGAAGCCATCAAAGGCATCTTACATCAGTTTTTTGGGAGTTGTTCGCCCTGTCCGCCTCAGCCAGGGAAGCCACTCTGTCCGTGTCATCTTTTTCAATCATGTAAAATTATGGGTTATTGTTTGCGAAAGCCCACTAAGGGGTGCTGGGTTAATGAAAATTTTGATGGTTATTGATTCCATGTTTTTGGGTGGCTTAGAGACTCATGTTGTCACTTTAAGCAAGGAATTACTTAACCGAGGGCATCAGGTATACCTTTCGCTGGGGCGGGGTATTGCCCTTTGGCAAAAGGTGTTGCGGGAATTGGGAGTGGTTTTGGTGGACTCCCCCGCCGAAATCCCCCAGCTTGATTTAATCCATGTCCACGTGTGGGGGGAAGCA
>JANQHU010000245.1 GCA_028282485.1 Bacillota bacterium | reverse complement strand
TTTTTTACCGAATATATTAATATACAAATAATTTTGTTGACTGTTTGGCAATTCATGGAGGGGTATTTCGCGGTTATTGTCTAAAGATAATACAGGGTGGGGAAGTAGCAGGTTGGGAATAAATTAGTGCTATTTTGCCAATAATGATGGAGAGTTCTGTTTTTTAGATTGTTTTAGTATTATCAAGGCAATATTTCAAGGAAGAAGGTTTTGCTATGGCGGGCAAAAGAGTAGAACAGGCTAAGAAAGCAGCTTCTTTGGCCGAGGCTTTACTATCTTTAAATGATATTAAGGCTTTCTTACGTGGTGCTGACGATGTGGTACTAAACGGTGGCCCAGATTTGTTGATCAAATTGCTTAAAGGAAGCGATGACCGTCAGATTAAAGAATGTTATTTAAACAAGACTCCTTCTTATGGTTATTGTCGACACTTAACAACTGAAGAAATAACTAATAAGGTAAACTGGTTAATCAGAAATGGCTTTTTAGAAGTTCGTAATGAAAATCAGATTCAAACCCTAGCCTTTACCAAAAAAGGTTGGCAAGTGGAACGAAATACTTTTGCCGATGAAGTCTTAGAAAAATTAGAGATTGCTTTAAAGATTGGTAACTATCGCTGCGTCAATTACCTAAAGAGTCTCAATACCAGTGTCTTAATAACTCTCTTAGAAAAGATTAAGATCACTAAAGACCGACGCTTCATTCCACTTTTAAACGCCTGGAAAGAGATTGAAGACGAACAACTGCTTTATGCCATCAAGGCGGTTATCACCAGTTTAAGTAATGAAGATCGTGCGAGAAAAGTAGTAATCAATATGGCTGATTATCGTAAAAGTTAAGTCGTCCCCTGAGGACGACTTTTTTATATTTCTAAGGCTAGTTCATTTTGGCAAATCCCTTTATCTTCTTCTTTCAAGTAGCAACCTACGGCGGGAATATTTTTGGTTCGGTAATAGTCCGGCTCACTAAGGGTTACTTCAGTTAGTTTTTGAACCGCTATCATGCGACTACCTTTTTTCCCTTTTAGGACTTGAACCCCTTGAGAATTGCGGGTTGTTTTGGCATTTATATTTTCCGTATTAAAAATTAAGACTTTATTGATACTGCTAAAGGCGACTAGATCGAGTTCTGCTTCGAGATACTGGATGTTAATTAAGGGAGCAGCTTGGGCATAGGCGTTAGCTAATTTTTTGCGATTAGTTTTAGTAGCATAACTACTTAATTCAATTTTGGCTATTTTGCCATTTGCAAAGGAAAAAAGCATTGCCCCGTGATAATCGTCAGTTGCTACCAAATAAATTATGCGCTCATCTTCTTCCAGAGCTAAGAGATTAGTAAGATATTCCCCCAAACTACTTGCTTTACAGTCATTAATCTCGTATATTTTTAATTTGTAAACGGTCTGTTTGTTAGAAAAAAGCAAGAGTTCGGCTTTGTTATGTGTCTCGATTTCTTGAATAATCAGGTCATCTTCTTTTAATTTTTGTTCCGGATTAGCTCTTAAAGAGAGTAAGGAGACTTTTTTAAGGTAGTTATGGTCGGTTAAAAAGAGTTTTAAGTTATAATCTTCAATGAGATGCTCGGTAGTAATCTCCTCGATGTACTCTTCATCAATAATCTCCGTCCGGCGGTGTTCGCCGAATTTTTTGATAATCTCCGTTAATTGTTTGATAATTAGTTTTTTAATCCGCGGCTCTTTCTCGTAAAGATCTTTGAGATCGGTAATTCCTTTTTCCAAACTGGCGATTTCACTAATGCGCTTTAAGATATATTCTTTGTTTAAGTTACGTAATTTTATTTCGGCAATAAACTCGGCTTGCACTTCATCAATTTGAAACCCGGTCATTAAGTTGGGAATAACCTCGGTTTCTTTTTCGGTGTTGCGAATAATTTTAATGGCTAGATCAATATTTAACAGAATCTTTTCTAAGCCCCGCAACAGATGTAGTTTATCTGCTTTTTTTTGAATATCAAAGAGCGTCTGCCGTTTGATACAATTGATGCGAAAATCCACCCATTCCCGTAAGATGCTTCTAATTCCGGACACAACCGGATGACCCTTAATTAAAAGATTAAAATTACAGCTAAAGCTATCTTGTAAGGCAGTGAATTTATAGAGTTTATTCATTAAAGCATCGGGTTCGGCATTCTTGCGGAGATCCAGGGTGATTTTCAGCCCGTCTAAATCCGTTTCGTCACGGACATCAGCCACTTCTTTAATGCGATTATTTTTAACTAAGTCAATAATTTGATCAATAATTGCTTCGCTGGTAGTGGAGTAAGGAATCTCGTATATTTCGATACAATTATTTTCTTGGTCAAATCGGTATTTGGAACGAACTTTAAAACTACCCCGGCCGGTCTCGTAAATATCCCGGAGATCTTTTTCTTTGTAGATCAGTCGGCCGCCTGTGGAGAAATCAGGAGCCTTTAAGTGCTTGGCCAGATCAATATTTTCGTCTTTGATATAGGCGATGGTCGTCTCGCAAACTTCCGTTAAGTTGAAACTACAGATATTACTAGCCATCCCCACTGCAATGCCTTGATTGGAATTAACTAAGATATTGGGAAAAGTCGTCGGTAACAGGGTTGGTTCTTGCATAGTTCCATCATAATTATCAAGAAAATCCACGGTATTTTTTTCTAAATCCCGAAAGATCTCTTCACAGATTTTATCGAGTTTCACTTCCGTATAACGGGGCGCTGCGTATTGCATGTCCCGGGAGTATTGTTTGCCGAAATTCCCTTTGGAATCAATAAAAGGATGGAGTAAAGCCGCGTTTCCTTTGGTTAACCGGACTAAGGTCTCATAGATAGCCATATCCCCATGGGGGTTTAAGCGCATGGTTTGGCCCACCACATTGGCCGATTTAGTTTTATTCCCGGTTAACAGGCCCATCTTATACATGGTATAGAGTAGCTTCCGATGGGAAGGTTTAAACCCGTCAATTTCGGGAATAGCCCGGGAGACAATAACGCTCATGGCATAAGGCATATAGTTGTTTTCTAGGGTTTCGATAATTTTTTGCTTAGTGGCATGATTTGCAGCCAATTTATGAAGCCTCCTACTGATCTTATCTTTTGTTGCTTAAGTTATTATTTTAGCACTTTGTGGGGGATTGGTATAGGGGGGAATGGAATTTTTTTTGTGGGTTATGTTTTAAAAGAGTAAAAGCTTTAAGAAAAGGGAGTGGAAGAGTTGAAATTTTTGAAAGCAGGGAAGGCAGCCGTCGTAGCTGCCTTATTCTTAAAAATTACTTTTAAATAATATTTTTTAGTCTTTTTTTATTTATTATTGGTTCTTGAAAGAAGAAACTTACATGTAGTATTAATTATGATAATTTGTGTGCTTCTTCTATTTTATTTTTCGCTGCTTCTATTAGTTCTGCTAAATATAATCTTTTTAATAGATCTGATAAAGTTGATTTTGGTGATGATGAATTTGTTTCTGATGAGTCTAAAGATGAGTTTGGTGATGATGAATTTGTTTCTGATAAGTCTAAAGATGAGTTTGGTGAAATAGATGAATTTGTTTCTGATAAGTCTAAAGATGAGTTTGGTGATATAGATGAAGAATCGTTCATTGTATCTCTAGTAAGAATACCATTTCCTACAAGAGAAGTAGGAACAATATTAGGCATTTTTGATGAAGTATTATTCGATGATGTGTTTTTTTTGCGTTGACGTAATTCATTTTGAATTATTTCAGGTCGCTGTTCTTTTTTAGTTAACTCTAAAAATTCATTATTTCTATTAGTAATCCCACTACCTACGATAGTATTTGCTGTTGATTTTGCCTTAGTTGTTTTTGGATCATCATCATTACTTAGAGTTGTTTTGTTAACTTTGGAGGTGGATTCATCTGATGTTTCTTTTGTTTTTTTACGTCTGCGTAATACATTTGGAGGTGTATCAGTTTGCTCTGTATTTTTAAATTCATTATCAGATCTGTTGAGAATACCCCTACCTATGACAGTATCTGCTGTTGATTTTGCTGTATTAGGTTGTTTTGGGGAGGATAAGGCTGTTGATTGTTGTTCTGGTTGCTGAGGGTTTTTACGTCTGCGTAATACATTTGGAGGTGTATCAGTTTGCTCTGTATTTTTAAATCCATTATCAGATCTGTTGAAAATACCACTACCTATTTCGATTTTATCTGCTGTTGGTTTTGCTGTATTAAGTCGTTCTTGGGGAGATAAGACTGTTGATTATTGTTTTGGTTGCTGAGTTTTTTTACGTTGGTGCAAATTATTATTAGAATAAATGTTCATAAACTATAACACATCCTTTATTTTATTAACCTAATTTTTTATACTAATTAATTATATAATAAAAAGTAATTTTTTTCAATACATTTTTTTACAATAAGGTTATTAATTGTAAGAATGAGTAATTTAAAATTTTAGGTTTTTAAAAGAGTTTTAGAAATGTGAAGAATGATTGTTGTTGGGGCGGGGAATGAAGGGGATGTTACTTTTGAGCGACCAAAAGTAACCAAAAGTCGCCGGACACCAAATGTTTCCGGACCTTCCTTTAACCCGCGGTTCCGTACCGCGGGAGGGAAAGATTTAAAAGCTCGGAAGTCAGCCATCGTGGCTGCCTTCTTCAGGGTAAGGTATGAGGGGCGATGGCTGAGAGGCTTCCTGCCTCAAAGCCACGCGCCCGGCCTCCTGCCGGGTATTTGTTGTTGTAAATAATATTTTTCCATTTAGAAAACATAATTTGCAAAAGCAGGAGTTTTTACTGGAAAAAAGAAATTTATGACATAGGATCTATTTAAATGACTACTACATTAATTA
>JANQHU010000186.1 GCA_028282485.1 Bacillota bacterium | reverse complement strand
AACTCCAATTGTTAACATTTTGTAAACACTTAATTTGAAAAAAGGAATTGTTGGAAAAAGCACGAATAACGAATACCGTAACTAAAACTTCAAGCTCAGATATTTTTGAATCTTGAAAGCAGGCTATTTTAATAAATCAAGGTGGTTTGACCGAATATGAAAGAAGTATTAATTGAAAAACTAACAAAAATGGAAGATCTGGAACAGCGGAAACTGCTCAAAGACATTTTGGCGGGCTTTTTTAGCAATCTCATCGATCACCAAGAAACCATGAACACCAACCTGGAAAAAAAAATTTTTGCCGAAATCAGCGATCAAGAAGGCTTCTATGATATTTTTACGACGGTTTCGCCTAAAAATAACATTGATCCCTTGGATGATTTTCTGTTTCCCGTCTGTCCCGCTGAGTTAGCGGAAAAGGCCTGGGAGCTTGACGCAATTCAGCAACAGCTCGCCGAAAGCCAAGCCTTTTGGCTCGAAAGCATCTTCTTGGAATGTGATTACTTACAAATAAAGAGCTTACTGACTACTGCACCTACTTTTCAAGGAGAGATTATCACTAATACCAGCAGTTATTCCATTCAGGTAAAACTGCAACCAAATCAGCCTTATCAACAAAAAATTACCGCTTTATATCAGCTCTTTCAAAAAAATAATATTCCTTGGAAGACTCTCAACATCCCTTATGCTACCCATTTTTTTGAAGTTATCATTATTAAGATAGCAGAAGGCTTTGAGTTTAGTAAGGAAGAAAAAATTTTGGAAATCAACTATCATCTGCGGGAATGGGAAGCTTATAAAAAAAAGGAGCATTTATTACTCTGGAATATTGAAGAATTAAGCCTCAATAGTAATGGTTTTCCCATGCCGGCCCTGGATAAAATTAATTATGAGCATGTGATCACCCTTGATAAAATCGGCAATGAACATGGTTATTTAATCGACGGCGATCCTACCCTAATTAAGTATCTCAAACGCACTGCAACGGAGCTAATCGTCGTTCAGCCCGTTGAAACCGAATCAGTTTGGCCGGGTTTGAAAATCACCCAGCGCGCTGGCTGGCAGCAGCGGAAATATGCTTACCAGCTAATCAGCAACAAACGGCAAGAGAGTTTTATTAATCGCTTTACCCAAAATTACGCTAGCCGGGTTCGCACCAAGGGAGAAATCTATCGGATTATCAATTCTTTCGAAATTTCGCGCTATTTTGAACTAGTAGAAGTTCTCTTCCCTACCGACCAAACCAGCGCCGTGAATACTTATGATACGAACTCTTTTATGGAAGACCATATTCGCCTGGCTAACGATCAAAAAAGGCTCTGCCTCCGTTTTCAGGTTACCTACCCCGAAAAATTTATCATCTATGATTTACTTAGTTTTTTAATTTCGGAAGTGCAGATGTATTTTCCGGAATACCGTTTAGAAGGAGCTTTAGTATGAATTATATTTGGGATTTAATGATTCAGGCGGAAGCCGCTGGGAAAGATAGCCGGGAAATTACTTTTCGGCCGGCGGAAAGTTACTCACCCTATATGGAATTAAGTAATCCGGCTCTGAACTTTACGTTAATTGATCCGGAAGTGGAAATTAATCCTTATTACCGTTTCTACGCTCTTTTTAAAGACTTCTTTGACATTAACAACCCGGAAGATCTGGAATTTCGCCAAGTCTTTTTCGATATCGCTATCCATTTTTTGGCTGAAATCGACCGGCGACACGGATTAAATAAAAGAGAATATTATCTAAAATTCATTTTAAATGACCTTACTAACGAGCTTTTAGGGCCGCTAATTAGGAGAAAGTTGCCCCTCTTTACCAAAAAGGAGTTACAGATCATTGCCAACAATCTGTTAAATCTTTATACTACTGGGGAGATGCTTTATTTATTAAAAGATACTATACGCCAAATTTTTTTAAACTCCCTGATTTATGCTAATTACGAAAGCAAAAACGAACTCCTCTTTTTTATTAATTACGAAAAAACAGCTGCCAATGAAGCCAAATTGGATGGGATTCTCTCCCTTTTTCTCCCCATTGAATTCCGAACGGAAATCTACTGGCAAAAGCATTTTGGCATTATTGGCCATGAGGAAACCATGCTGATTGACCAGATTGCCCTTTATTAACCATTTAAAATATTAAAAAACCGAGGTGCTGTAAATGTCTTCTTATCGCTTAAATATTAACAACCATCACTCTAATCATCACCCCGAGGCGCGGCAAAAAAGCTACACCAAATCCGAGCTTTTAGAAAAGACCACTCTCCAACTTCGGGAGATCTGTCACCGGGAAAAGATCGTGCCCGGCTTTTCCAATAACTTAGAAAGAGAAAAATTAATCGAAACCATTTTAAAATACCGGGGCATTGCCGAGACTCTCTT
>JANQHU010000006.1 GCA_028282485.1 Bacillota bacterium | reverse complement strand
CCTATATTGATGATCCCAATAAAGTATGTGTGCGGCCTAAAATTGATCCCCGGTTTGGGGGGAGAATCGTTTTTGGAGAAATAAAAAATGCTCTCGGAGGCGAGCTTAGTTATTCTTGGTCTGCGGGTCATCAAGCGACCGGAAGTGTGGGTGCGGTAGGTGGAATACATACTTTAAATGATCAAGCCACCTTGAACGAGTTGACCTTAGATGTAAAATACTTCTTTTTAGGGAATATTCAGAGTGCTTTTCGTCTTTATCTCTTAGGCGGCGGGGTGTATACTAGTCTTAAAGTTAAAAATGCGGGCAAAGACCTGGGTGACGATCTGCTTTATGATGCAGTCTTTAGTGGTTTTGGTTACCGAATCGGTGGCGGGATTAATTTTAAATTAACAGAAAAAATCCTGTTTGAAGCCGGAGGTGTTTATCGCTGGGTTCGGATCAATAATATTAATACTTTTGGCAAAAATCTTAATTATTTTGAAGATACTAACCCGATTGGAACCGGAGTTATTTACAATATCGGTTTGAAATACTTATTCTAAAAGATACTTTTAATTCTAAAGAATATTTAATTTTATAATTTATATTGTTCCTTATGAGTAGCCAAAAAAAACCAAACTATTGGTTTTTTTTTGTTTATTTACCTATAAAAAAGTTATTGTTGGCAATTATTTATGATCTATGGTATTCTTTATAGTAAAGAAGTATTAACATTTCAAAATTATTAAAAATTTGATGAAAAAGAGGATGGAATAATGCTGAGAGTTGCAAATGAGATTAAGACATTAGTAGATTTATTAAAACACCGCGCAAATAGCAGCCAAAACGGCTTTACTTTTCTCACAAATGGTGAAAATGTTGAAGAAAAGTTGTTGTTTTCTATCCTTGAAGAAAAAGTGAAAGCAGTTGCTGCTTCCTTGCAAATAAAAGGTTATTCTGGGGAAAGAGCTATTCTTTTATTTCAACCTGGGTTAAGTTATATTTTAGCTTTTTTTAGTTGTTTATATGCGGGAGTTATTCCCGTACCTATTTATCCCCCTAAACAAAACCGTTCTTATTTACGTTTAAAAGCGATTATTGATGATGCTGACCCGCGCTTATTACTAAGTACTAAGCAAGTTTTAAACCGTTTAAAAGATGATGCTGCTAATCCTTTAATTAAATTGGATAAATTTGCAGTCGAAACTGTCGAGCCCGAGATGGCCGAGCATTGGCAGAGCATAAATATTGAGGCAGGGGATATTGCCTTTTTACAGTATACCTCAGGTTCTACTGGTAATCCAAAGGGAGTTCTCTTAACTCATCAAAATTTACTCCACAACTTAAGTCTGATTGCTAAATATTTTCAAGTTCCCACGGGCAGCAACTCGGTATTTTGGTTGCCTCCTTATCATGATATGGGATTAATCGGGGGTATTTTAGGCCCCTTGTACACTGATTGCAACGGTATTCTTTTTTCTCCCACCGACTTTTTACAAAAACCCGGGCGCTGGCTGACGGCAATTTCCCGTTATCAAGCTTACATTAGTGGGGGTCCTAACTTTGCCTACGAACTATGTCTTAGTAAGATAAGCGACGAACAAATTGAGAGCCTGGACTTGAGTTCCTGGGAATTAGCCTTTAATGGGGCAGAGGCGATCCGTCCCAGTACAATGCGAAGATTTTCCCAAAAATTTAGCCGGGCCGGATTTAAGCAAACCGCCTTTTTTCCATGTTATGGCTTAGCGGAAGCCACCCTCTTTGTAACCGGGGGCCCTAAAGGGGAATTTTTTGAGACTCGAATCACCCAAGCCTCATTAACTGAAAATAAAATAGTTGAAACCTCCCTAGCTGATGAGGAGGCGAAGCCGAGTAAATTAATCATCAGTAGCGGAAAGATTCCTGCAGAATTAACCGTAACTATTGTCGAGCCAAATACCTTAAATGAATTAGGAGAGAATCAAGTTGGTGAAATTTGGGTGGATACTTCTAGTGTTGCGAAAGGCTATTGGCAGAACGAAACTGAGACTGAACTTACCTTTAAGGCTTATACGGCCACCCCTTCCAAAGGTCCCTTTTTACGAACCGGAGATTTAGGCTTTATTAAAAATAATGCCTTGTATGTAGTTGGTCGCCTTAAAGAAATGATTATTATTAATGGTCGAAATTATTATCCAACTGACATTGAAGAAATTATTGATCAAAAAGTAACAGCTATTCGAGCCGGGTATGGCGCAGTCTTTGCCCTCGAAGTTAATAACTCTG
This sequence comes from Bacillota bacterium, assembly GCA_028282485.1. GTDB lineage: Bacteria > Bacillota > UBA4882 > UBA8346 > UBA8346 > JANQHU01. The sequence continues at coordinate 4,542 of JANQHU010000006.1, read as the reverse complement.
AAAGAATTGGAATTGTTTACGAAATTAAGCGGGAATTTTTAAAAAAAGATAATTTAGAGGAATATGCTCAGCAAATTAAAAATTTAATTAATGAATATTATGAAGTAAGTCTGCATCTGATTGCTTTCATCAAGCCCGGCGCTATTCCCAAAACGTCTAGCGGCAAGATTCAACGATATTTATGCCGTGAGCTGCTGCTTTCGAGGGAATTAGATCATATTTATCAATGGGAAGAAAACACTAACTTGATAGTTGACAAAGAGCTTACAGCGAATCATGCAGTACCTCCCCTTTCGTCGTATAACGAAGAGTCTCTTGCAAATCTTTTAATTAAATTACTTTTAGCTAAAACTGATAATCAAAATCTTAAAATAAATCGTGAAGAAGAATTTATACATTGGGGACTAGATTCGATTTCCTTATTAGGGATCTCAGGCGAACTAGAAGATTTATTAGAAATTAAACTTCCGGCTACCATTTTTTATGATTATTCTAATATTCGCACTTTAACCAGCTATTTATTGCAAGAATTACATAACAAACAGGATCATCAAATTGCAGAAATAAATAATGATATTTGTAAACCTGATTATAGCAATCACTTGAAATTACCCCTCTCTCACGAACAAAGTCGTTTCTGGCATTTAATAAAGTTTCGCCAAGGAGCAGGAGCAAGTTTAACGATTCCGATTGCTTGGCATCTGAAAGGTATTTTTCAAGAAAAAATCTTCAGATTAGCACTTGATGACATCGTTAAAGAGCAGGATATCTTACGAACGGTTTTTGATGAAGTTGATGGTAATATTGGGCAAGTAGTATTAGATGAGATTAAGCTTGACTTTTTGAGTGAAGATTTAACTAAATTAGAGTCAGCCCAACAAGATTTAAGAGTTTTAGAGCTAAATCAAAAATTACAAGAGACTCCTTTTAATTTAAAAGCAGGGCCTCTGTTTCGGTTGCATTTATTAAAACTAAATTCGGAAGAAGCCATCCTCCTGATTTGTTTTCATCATATTATTACCGATATGCGGTCGGTTTTATTATTTTCTAAAGAATTATTCCATAATTATCAACTTAAACTGGAAAGAAACGAACCTGATTCCCCAGCTTCTTACAAACAATACCGGGATTTTTTAAGCTGGGAGGCCCAGTTTTATGAAAAGCAACGGGTCGCTGAAAGTAGGAAATATTGGGAACGTCTCTTTTTAGGCCAAGAAATAAGTCATGAGCTACCTTATTATAAAAATTTACCAATTAAAACTCCCGGTGAAGCTGCCAATTATTTGCTGGAGATACCGGCCAACTTTATTGATGATTTTTGTTTTCATAATAAAGTTACCCCCTTTATTTTATTATTTACAATTTGGCAAGTATTACTTTATCTCCTTACGGAACACGAATTTATTACCGCGGGAGTACCCATTATCAATTATAAAGATGCTGCTAACAAAAAAGCCTCCATTGGATTGCATGCCACTTTAGGGATAATGGGTACTGAAATTAATTACCACAAAACTTTCCATAAACTATTGACAGAAAATCAAATGAACTTTCGCAAAACCAGTGCTAATTTACTACCTTTTGCTGATTTGATGAGTATCTTACGTAACTACACAGCTGACCCTCGGAATACAGCAATTAAAACTGTTTTTAGTTATTTAAAGTACGAAGACTATGCTTTTGAGTTACCTCAAATGAGGGTCAAACAGATTAAGACAGTTCGACCCTATTTAGATTTTGAACTCTTCTTAACAGTGATTAACCAAAAGCAAAAGTATTTATTGAGCTTAGATTACTTGAAAAATCATTTTGATCCGAATACTATTGCCAACTGGTTACAATTATATGTTAATGTATTAAAAGCATTAATTGTTAAACCGGAAATTAAAGTTGGCAGTCTCTTTAAAACATTAAATCATCCCCGCCGTTATAATTTGCGGATCGCGGCAACCTTTACCGCGGAGCCTTTATTAAAGCCTTTAGAATTCTGGATCCAAGAATTGAGAATTTCAGCAGTGGTCAAAATGGCAGGTTTTAATCAAGTATTTCAAAGCCTGCGTGATCCGGAAAGTATTATGCGAACTAACCCCCGGGGCTTAAATATTTTATTGGTAAGATATGAAGATTGGTTACCGGAAGGGAGTTCCTTCGATAATCCGCAAGAAACGGGGCTTATCAAAGAGACAGTTCGCCAGAATCTGAGAGAATTAATTAACGGCTTAAAAGAATCACAAAATAATAGCAAGGCCCCTTACTTAGTCTTATTCTGTCCTGATGCTCCAGAAAGCAAAGAAGTCTCCTGGTGGCAAGATTTTACTGATGATTTAACTAAGTCCATTTTGGCAGAATTAAAAGATTTACAACATATCCAAATACTAACCCCGGCTGAGTTAGCTGAGTTTTATCCGGTAGATGATTATTATGATCAGTACCGGATGCAACTAGGCAGAATTCCTTATACGGATGAATACTATACTGCTCTCGCAACTTTTGCCGCGAGGCGTTTATATGCATTATTAAATTCGGCCTGTAAACTAATTATTTTAGATTGTGATAACACCTTGTGGCAAGGGATCATTGGTGAAGATGGGCTAACAGGCATTAAAGTTACTCCAGGGCAAAAGCTCCTCCAGGAATTTGTGATCAAACAACAACAAAATGGGGCTTTAATCTGTCTTTGTAGTAAGAATAATGAGCAAGATGTTTTAGAAGTTTTAGAGCAAAACCCCGAAATGCTTTTACAGAAAAAACATTTAGTTGCCACCCGAATTAATTGGGAACCCAAATCCGTTAATATTAAATCATTAGCTGCGGAATTAAATGTCGGTTTAGATAGTATTGCTTTTGTTGATGATAATCCCGCGGAATGCGCCGAGGTTCAAGCTGCCTGCCCCGAAGTATTTGTGATCCAGTTACCGGAGAAAAAGGCGGATATTCGGCGCGTACTTTATCATAACTGGTTCTTTGATCGCTTTTATATTACTTTAGAAGATCAAACCCGAACCGATTTATACAAGCAAAATCTATCTCGGGCAGAATTTCGTCAAAACCAAAAATCGTTTAGTAAATTTTTAGAGGAATTAAATCTAGAGGTCAAAATTGAAGCTTTAACTACTTATGATTTAGCAAGAGTTTCCCAATTAACCTTAAAAACAAATCAGTTTAATACTACCACTATTCGCCGTACCGAAGCCGATATTCGATATTTTTGCGAAAGACCTGGTTCGGGCTGTTTGGTAGTTAGGGTCTCGGATCGTTTTGGAGATTATGGGTTAGTGGGAGTGATTTTATATGATATCTTGCCCGACTGTCTGGAGATTGACACCTTCATTTTAAGTTGTCGAGTTTTGGGGCGCGGAGTAGAAAGTAGAGTACTTTCATATTTATTAGATTTTGCGGCGATAAATCATCTGGATCGGATTATTATTCGTTATAGTCCTACACCGAAAAACAAACCGGTCTATCTTTTTTTAAAAAGAGTCGGTGCTATTTGTCAGCAAGAAAAAGAAAACTATACTGAATTTTTGATTAGTAAAAATAAGATTGGAAATTTACAAGCCGATTTTCCGTGGGAAGAAGAAAGAGAGAATGCAGTAAAACCGGTTCAAATTAGGCAAAATATTGATTTGATAATTGAGAAACAAAAGGTTTTAACGAAAATAAGTCTAAAGCTGGCTTCGGTAAAGCTAATTAATAAGCTCTTAGAATTATCTCAAGCTCCTGTTGCGAAAATTCCTATTCGAAAATCAGAATACCCTCAACAGCTAACTCCTACCGCGGAGCTTTTGGTAAAAATGTGGAAAAAGATATTACAAATAGAACAAATAGATATTAATGAAAGTTTTTTTGAGTTAGGAGGAACTTCAATCGAAGCAGTTCAATTCCTGGCTAAATTATATGAAGAAGTCAAGGTCCCTTTACCCATCGAGATTTTTATTAATCAGCCCTTTATTACTGGTTTAGCGCCAATTATTGATTCCTACTTCTTAAAAGGAACTTTTGATCAATTGGCGATTAATAATGTTGATCTTTTGACGGATACCACTTTACCGGAAGAATTAACCGTCAAACATAATCTGAGCAGTGCCGGAAAAATTGAAACGGTACTGGTAACAGGAACTACCGGTTTTTTAGGAGCTTACCTTTTAAATGAGCTGTTGCAAAAAACTAATTATCAAATCTATTGTTTGGTTCGAAGTAATGATGAAACTAATAAACAGCAGCGGCTCGAACGTAATCTCAATAAATATGGTTTCAGCTTAACCGATTATCAATCGCGAATTGAAATCATTAGGGGGGATTTATCCAAGCCACTATTAGGGCTCGCTAAGGAGCAATTTGAGCTGCTCGGCGAAAAAATTGATGCCATTTATCACTTGGGTAGTTTGGTTAATTTTGTCTATCCTTACGAGAAGCTAAAAGAAACCAATGTTATTAGCACGATTGAAATACTGCGTTTGGCCTGTCAGCAAAAACTAAAACCCATTCATTATGTTTCCACCACAGCAGTTTTTGATAAATATCACGAGAACCAACAAAAGC
>JANQHU010000032.1 GCA_028282485.1 Bacillota bacterium | reverse complement strand
ACGCCCCTCCTCTTTAAGTTAATTTTAAAAAATTTGCCAGTAATTCTTTCCCCACTTCTGTAAAAATTGATTCCGGATGAAACTGCATTCCAAAGGTAAGATCTGTTTGGTGCCGCAACCCCATGATCAACCCTGCTTCATTAGTAGCGGTTACTTGCAGACACTCCGGCAGGTCTTCCTTAGCTACAATTAAAGAGTGATACCGAACTGCCCGAAAAGGCTTTGCGATGCCCCGAAAGATTTCTTGTTCATTATGATAAATTAAATCAGTTTTACCATGAACCGGCACAGGAGCCCGGCTTACTCGGCCACCAAAAACTTCCCCAATACACTGGTGACCCAAACAGATACCTAAGACGGGAATCTTCCCCGAAAAATATTGAATCGCTTCTTTGGAAATGCCACTCTCTTTCGGAGTACAAGGTCCAGGAGAAATCACTAAGTATTTAGGCTGGAGCTCAATTAGTTCGGCCAGGCTAATCCGATCGTTTCGAAAGATCTGCATTTCCACCTGGAGTTCACCAAAATACTGGACTAAATTATAGGTAAATGAATCATAATTATCGATCATGATCATCATTAGCGTCCACCTCCCTCAATCTTTTCTAGAGCGGCCAGTAAGGCTCCGGCTTTATTCAGAGTCTCTTGGTACTCGTTTTCCGGAATAGAATCAGCTACAATCCCGCCACCCACTTGTAAAATGGCCTTTTGATCTTTAAATAAAATGGTGCGAATGGTAATACAAGTATCCAAGTCCCCATTCAGGCCTAAATAACCGACTGCTCCACCGTAAAATTCCCGCCGCATGGGTTCCAACTCCTCGATAATCTCCATGGCCCGAATCTTGGGGGCCCCAGAAAGGGTTCCCGCCGGAAAGACGGCTCGCAAGAGATCAATCCCGGTATAATCAGGCAGTAGTTCGCCCTGCACTGTGGAAACAATATGCATTACGTGGGAATAATTTTCGACACTCATTAGATCGGTAACCTGCACCGTTCCAAACCGACAGACTCGGCCCAGATCATTGCGGCCCAGGTCAACCAGCATTACATGTTCGGCTAACTCTTTGACATCCTGCAACATTTCCCCTTTTAAGGCCTCATCGTCAACTGGGGTTTTTCCCCGGGGCCTGGTACCGGCAATTGGTTTTAAAACTGCTTGACGCCCTTCTAAACGGACCATCACTTCCGGTGAAGAACCGACTAGTTGCAGCTCTTCAAAATCTAAAAAGAATAAATAAGGAGAAGGATTAATAGTTCGTAATAACCGATAAAATAGGAAAGGATCCTTGTGGAAAGCTTTTTCAATCCGTTGGGAAAAAACAACTTGAAAGGCATCCCCAGCCAAGATATACTCTTTAATCTCCTCAATCGCTTTCACATAATAGTCTTTAGCCATCAAAAACCGCAATTCTTCTTGGGGGAGGCTTTTCGCCGCTGAAAAATTAAGATTTGCTAATTCTAAGGGTTGCTCCAAATTGGCCAACATTTCTGTAAGCATCTGAGTCCCCGCCGTATAAGCCGCCGCCACATCAGAATTTCGGGTTGATACCCAGGTGACTAGCGTAATTTGATGGGTCACATGATCAAAGATGGCTAAATTGCGGGGAATAACCCAATAATTTTCGGGAATCCCTATTTGCCCGCTATTTTTGGCGGGTAATTTTTCAATCTGCCGGACATAGTCATAGCCAATATAACCAACCGCTCCGCCGACAAACTTCACCAACTTCTCCAGAGGAGCCATTTTTAAGGATTCCAGAAGCTTTTCCAGCTCTTTTAAGGGCTCTCTTTCCGTGAGCACAACCGCAGCTCCCTCTTTGCTAATTTCGACCCTGTTAGCGGTAGCTTTAAAAATAGCTAAGGGCTCCCACCCGATAAAGGAAAAGCGGCCTACTTGTTCCCCCCGCTCGACACTTTCTAACAAATATCTAGTTCCCGAAGTCAGTTTCGCAAAAGTAGTCACCGGCGTTTCCACATCGGTTACTAACACCCGAGAGAGGGGTAAATAATCATACTCCCCGGTAGCCGCCATGGCCTGAAATTCGGATAAAGCGGGAAATACAACATTTTGCTTAGTGTGGTCAGACATTTTCTATTCACTCACTTTCAAAATTAATTGCAAAAAAACCAGGACTCTAAGAGCCTGGCTATGGTTCACATTATATGCTTTTTGAAGCTTTTAATATGATAGCTCATCTCAAAACTCGTCTCATCTCTGCTAAACTATGCTATTCTCATCTAATCTTCGCTAACTATCTTATCTACTCTGCTAATTTTTTTATCTAAACTACAAGCTATTCTTTTCCGCTAACAACTCGGCCGTGATTGGTAATAATCTCTGCTTTTCCCCTAATTTTAATAGCGGAAGTGTGTTCGGTAAACTGAAAGATCATCACTTCCCCTTCGGCTAGCTTTTCAGTATGGTGAAACTTGGTTTCTTTGCCCCTAGTTAAGCCAATAATGGTTACACCTTCTTCTAAAGCTTTAACTAGAAAATACTCAGGATTTAAGAGGTGAGTCTTTTCTGGTAATTCACTAGTGGCCATTTTGCAAGTTTCTCCTTTGGGAAATTATTATAGTTATACTATAAATCAGAAAAAAGATGGTGTCAAGGGATATTTTATTCAAGTTGTTATCTTTATTGCTTTAGACACTGTCTGACTACTGCTTCATAATTAGATATAATTCTTCTAAGTCATTTATAACATGGATATAAAGTGGATCTTTGCCTTCTGGTGGAAAAAATTTAGCTATTTCTATTGCTTGTTTTAATAATGCTTCCGCTTCCTTATATCGCTGAATAGTTTTATATAAATCTGCTAAGTTATTTAAACTAGCGACATAAATTGGAGCTTTTCCTTCTGGTGATAGGTTTTTAGATGTTTCAATTGCCTTCCTTAATAGAGTTTCCGCTTCTGTATATCGCTTGGTTTCTTTATATAAAATTCCTAAGTTATTTAAACTCATAGGATATATTAGACTCTTTCCTTCTGGTGGTAGGTTTTTAGATACTTCAATTGCCTTCCTTAATAGAGTTTCCGCTTCTGTATCCCGCTTGGTTTCTTTATATAAAACTCCTAGGCTATTCAAGCTCATGGCGTAATTAGGAGGTTTCTTTTCTGATGAAAGGTTTTCATAGATTTCTATTGCCTGCTTAAAGAGTAGTTCCGCTTCCGTATACCGAGCTGTAATTCGGTATAACTCTGCTAGGTTACTCAAATTAATGGCACAGTTAATACCTTCTGGCGATATGGTTTTATATATATCTATTACTTGCTTAAATAAAGGTTCCGCTTCCGTATACCGTTTCAAATCCTTATATAAATTTGCTAAGCTATTTAAACTTGCGACATAAATAGGGGTTTTTCCTTCTGGCGAAAGGTTTTTAGATATTTCAATCATTTCCTTTAAAATCAATTCTATTTTCCGATATTGCCTCATAGATTTATATAATTTTGTCAGGGTATACAAATGCAAAACATAACTCTCGGATTTTTTACCAAAGCTGTCTTCAGCTAGCTTTAAGGCTTTTTGGGCATAAATAACTGCTTGTTGATAATCTCCTTGTTGATTTAATTCTGCTACTTTTTGCTTCAATATCTTCAAATCATCTAAAAATCTAATTCCGCTTTTTGTTTTTTTAAAATGGCTCTCAAAATATATATTTTGAAACCATTGACTGGAATCGCTATGTAAAAAACCAACATACTTTTCAAGTTCTGCGTCAGTAACTTTTTGATATAAATATAAGTATAAAATAAGTATTGCTTCCTGATATTTAGAAGAATTAAAATCCTCAACTATTTCCTGTTTAGAATTATTTATTAACTCTTTTACTTGATTAATTTTCTTATTCGGAGGAAGAATATCATTAAATGCAATAATCATGTTCTCTATCATAAATAATGTCCTATGTTTTAAAAATTCAATAGAATTAGTTTTATCAATTACTTGTTTTAAAAGGTCAAAACGTCGTTTCGAATAATTACTTATGTTAAATTTTTTTAATTTTTTGACAATTTTTTCAGGATTTGTTTTAATAAATTTTAACTCAATTTCATTTAGTTTTTTTCCCAATCTAGTACTGTAAAAGGTTGAAATTTCTGTAACATATAATTCATTATAGTTATCTAATAAAGATTTT
>JANQHU010000015.1 GCA_028282485.1 Bacillota bacterium | reverse complement strand
GACTTATAATATCTCCCGGCTCCGGTTGTTGCCGACCTGCATTAGCTCGGGGAGCTGCTCCAATAACCGCCCCAATTTCCATCCGTTTCGCTACAAAATCGGGATGATAGACTTCCGCCACCTGGCCAGTGGCCAGACCGATCTGATTTCCATAGGAGCTATACCCGGCTGCCGCTCCGTTAGTGATCTTTCGTTGAGGGAGTTTTCCAGGAAGAGTATCCGCAATTTTAGTGCGGGGGTCGCCACTGCCAGTAACCCGCATTGCTTGATAAACATAGGAACGTCCCGAAAGAGGATCCCGAATTGCCCCCCCCAAACAAGTAGCCGCTCCGCCAAAAGGTTCGATTTCGGTGGGATGATTATGAGTCTCGTTTTTAAACATCACTAACCATTCTTCCGGTTTACCATCCACCTCAGCGGTAACAGCAATACTACAAGCATTAATCTCCTCGGACTCATCCAGGTCCGGGAGCTTGCCTTGTTTTTTTAGTTCTTTCATGGCAATAGTGGCCAAATCCATTAAACAGACGGGCTTTCCTTTCTCCTGGTAAACAAACTGGCGAGAATTTTGGTAATGAGCATAGACTCTTTCAAAAAGGGCAGTATAGGGCCCCGGTTGAATATCCACTTTATTGATCTCCGTTAAAAAAGTGGTATGCCGACAATGATCCGACCAGTAAGTATCAATCACTTTAATTTCGGTTATGGAGGGATCGCGGCCTTCTTCATCGCGAAAATATCTTTGACAAAATTCTAAATCAGCGAGAGACATAGCTAGTCCTTTTTGGTCACAAAAATCAGCCAGCTCAGCTGGGGATAAGTTGGTAAATCCCTTTAAAACCAACACATTAGCCGGCATTGTCAATTGAGCTTCCAAACTCGAGGGTTTTTCTAAAGCTGCTTCCCGGGATTCCACCGGATTAACAGAGTACTCTTTAATTTTCTCAAATTCTTCATTAGTAAGCTCCCCGGCAAAGAAGAAAAGGGTAGCCACTCTAACTAAAGGTCGTTCTTTTTCTGTCAAAATCTGGAGACACTGGGCCGCTGAATCAGCCCGTTGGTCGTACTGGCCCGGTAAATATTCTACAGCTAATAAGCGCCCTTTTTCTTGATCAAAAGATAATGACTCATCATAAAGTAGATCCACCGGTGGTTCGGCAAAGACAGTGTAACGAGCTGCCTGATATTCAGCATCAGTAAGGCCACTAACATCATAACGGTTAATAATTCTCACTTTTTCGAGACCGCTAATCCCTAAGTTTTCTCTTAGATCAAAGAGTAACTTTTCGGCTTCCACGGCAAATTCTGCTTTCTTTTCCACAAAGACTCTTCTTACTTGTTCTTCCATAACCAGCTTTCCTTTCTTTAATTAAAGAATTTATATTTTTAAGAATACAATTAATCTCTCTCTAAAAAACTTCAAATACTTAAATAAATCAACTTAACTACTATTTTTACTTTAATAAGTATAGCATTTTTGTCATAATAAGTAAAATAATTTTCTACTACTTACAATACCGCAAAAAACCGACGAGTTTGCTCATCGGTATCAATTTTTATTATGATATCAAAAAAAGTTAGAATTAATCCTCCGGATCGATCATTACGGTCTCTTTCGATACTAAACGATGGGAAACGGTTTCCGGTTGAACTGCAGAAAGAATCAGGTGATCACTATCAGTAATAATTACTGCCCGGGTTCGCCGTCCATAAGTTGCATCAATTAAAGTACCTTTATCACGGCTTTCTTGAATAATACGTTTAATAGGAGAAGATTCCGGACTAACAATTGCAATAATCCGATTGGCTGAGACAATATTCCCAAAACCAATGTTAATTAATTTAATATCCATTCTTTTTTTCAAATTACCTCCTACTCGATGTTTTGAATCTGTTCCCGAATTTTTTCTAATTCCGTTTTAAAATCGATCACTATTTGTGCTATTTTTAGATCATTTGCTTTAGAGCTAATGGTGTTGATCTCCCGGTTTAATTCTTGAATTAAAAAATCTAGTTTGCGACCAATGGATTTATCGGTAACTAAAATATTGACAAATTGTTGGAGGTGACTTTTAATTCTGGTTAATTCTTCGGAGATATCAGCTTTATCAGCAAAGAGAGCCACCTCCATCGCCAAACGGTGGGGATCAATTTCGATTCCTTGAGTAAGTTCTGCCACTCTTTTAGTCAATTTTTCCTGATAAAGACCCACCACTAGGGGGGCAATTTTTTGTAACTCCAAATATTGCTTCTCTAAAAAAGCAATTCGTTCGGTTAAATTTACAGTCAGGTTTCTCCCTTCGGCAGTACGCATCTCTAATAATTGAACCACTGCTTGTTCTAAAGCTGTCTGGGTAGCTGTTTCTAATAACTCAATATTTTCGGCAGGAGCAGTTACCGTAAAAACTTCGGGCAAAGAGAGCAAGGCGGTAATTTCAATCTTCCCGGAAATACTTAACTTTTCTTGTAAATCTCGTAACGATTTCAAATAGGAGGCTGCTAAAGGGGTGTTCGGTTCTACTAAATTATCATTTGAGGTAAACTTCTTTATTTCTAAAAGAACTTCAATTTTTCCCCGTGAAAGCCGTTTTCCTAATTCCCGGCGAATTCCTTCTTCTAAAAAAGAAAAATTCCGGGGAATTTTACAATAAATTTCTAGATAACGATGGTTAATCGCTTTAATGCTTAAATTAATTCGATACTCATTATTAGCTGCCTCACCTTGTCCAAAACCAGTCATACTTAGTGCCAATCTTCAGACCACCTTTATTAAGTATTTTCAATTTTAAAAAATAATTAAATTTTAACTCTTAATCATTTTTATAAATATTTTTTTCAAGATAGTTTATAATAAGAAAATCTCTTAAATTTCCCTCAACTTAACTTTAATTGTAAAATTAATAAACTTAACATGTCTAATTAAATTATTTTTTGTTTTTAATTAAATTCCACTAAATGTTAGGCTATTCCTCTTTTTTTCAAAAATCTTTCTGAATTTTAAAAGGAACTTTTTGATGAGAAAAGGCGTTATTATTTAATATACAAAAATAGGAGGAGCGTTCCCAAAATGAAAAAGAATTCCCCAGGCATTTTTAGATATATTATTGTTGCTTTTTTATCTGCCTTTATCACAGTATTTACAATGAAATTTATTGATATTAATTACGATTTTAGTAAAGGAAAAGCCTCCAACTATACTACCGAAAATTTACAACCGGCTAAATTGGAAAGTTTTGATGCCAAATTAGGAGATAATTCAATTATTGCGGCCCGGCAAAAAGTTGCTCCTTCAGTAGTCTATATTGACACGGTATCCATAGTTGAAGATACGCCCTCCATCCCTTTTCAATTTCGGGATTTTTTTCCTCCCGGATTTTTTGGGGGGAATCAGAAACAACTGCGGGGGGCCGGGTCCGGATTAATTATTAAACCGAATGGTTATATCTTAACCAATGAACACGTGGTTCGGGGCGCGCAAAAGCTAAGAGTTACTCTCTATGGGGGTAAAGTTTATGATGGCCGGGTAGTTGGGGCCGACGCTCAAACAGATTTGGCCGTAGTCAAAATTGAAGCAAAAAACTTGCCCGTAGTTGAATTTGGTGATTCTTCCAAATTGATCCCTGGACAATGGGTTGTAGCAATTGGTAATCCTTATGGGTTGCAAGATAGCGTTACTGCTGGTATAATAAGTGCTCTAAACCGTTCCCTAGACGATCCCGATACCCATAACTTAATTCAAACTGATGCAGCGATTAATCCCGGTAACAGCGGCGGCCCACTAGTAGATCTTTCTGGTAAAATAGTCGGGATTAATGAAGCAATTATTGCTAATGCCCAAGGAATCGGCTTTGCCATCCCCATTAATTTTGCTAAAAATATTGCCGATCAGCTTATTAAAAAAGGTAAGGTAGAACGTCCGGCTAGTTCGTGGCTGGGGGTTAATTTAATTGAAATTGACGAACGCATTGCTGATTATTACCGGGTTAAGCCCCGGGAAGGAGTCCTGATTCAAGTTTTCCCCGATAGCCCGGCGGCTAAATCCGGACTAAAAGATGGGGATATTATCAAAGAAATAAATCGCAAAAAGATGACAGAACCCAAAAAAATTGTTGATTTGGTGAAATCATTAAAGGTTGGTCAAACAATTGACATCTTAGTTCTCAGGAAAGGGCGCTTAAAAGCTTTCAAAATAAAATTAGGAGCTCGTCCATCCTATTTAGACGGACAAGAAAAATCCCAAAACCAACCCTATTCACCCTTTAACAGATAAAGAAGGTGACGATAAAATGGTCAATTTAACAGCTCAAAACATAAATTATCATAATGCTTTAAACATGCCTAAAGATTTTGAGGGACTGGTCAAAACTTACGAAAAACCCCTCTATCAATTTGCTTTTCGCCTTGCCGGAGATCATCACGAAGCGCAAGATTTACTGCAAGAAGCTTTTTTTCGAGCCTATAAATCATTTCATCGTTTTGAGGCCGGAACTGCCTTTGATC
>JANQHU010000474.1 GCA_028282485.1 Bacillota bacterium | reverse complement strand
TTTCCACCAGGGCTTCATCTGTAAATTTTTTTAGAAATAAGGGCACCCGCGGGGTTAGCCGCACATATATTATAGTAACGTAAGGCCGGAAGGTAGAGTTTACTACGTATAAGGAGGATTGCTCAGTGAAATCTTCATTGCTATTAGGAATGACTACTTATCTATTAGTGATAATTATTTTATCAATTTGGCTTTTACAAATTCACGATCATCGCGTCAAGGTCGAAGAAGAAGGTACCGAAGAACCTGAAAAACTCGAAGCCGATTCCTCCGTAGATAAGACCGGCAACTAACTTAAAAGTTAACAATTTTTAAGGAGGGATTTTTGTTTCTTTTGGGTCATTACTTGTTATTTAGAAATAAAAAAAGAGGAGGTATAACTAGTGAATCCTTTAATTAGGGCAGAAGTGGTCATTGGGGAGAATACCAAACAGTTATTAATAGAACGAAATGTGCAATTAGATCAGCCGGCAATTAAGGTTAGAAATATTAATGCCAGCATTAGAGAGATTACTACGGACGTTATCTTAGATAAGGTAGTTATTCAAGGGGTCTTACATAAACAACTTTTTTATGTGGGCGAAGATCATGTGGTCCATCACCAAGCCGAAGATATCCCCTTTAGCACTTTTGTTGATATCCCCGGAGCTGAAATGGGAATGAATGTTGATGTAAACCCACAAATTGAGACAGTAATTTTCAATCTGCTGACCGATAGTATAGTTCATCAAAAAGTAGTAATCGAAATTTTTGTAAAAGTTACCGAAACGAGACAGTTGAATGTTGAAATTGGGGATGGACCGCTGCTCAGTGTCGATCAGGTGGTAGGGGAGAATACCAAACAAGAATTATTCGAAAGCTTTGTGACTCTAGAAAATCCGGCTATTAAAATTGATGATATTACGGTAAAAATTCAAAATTTGGATATGCATATTATTGAAGGTAAAGTAATTATTCAAGGAGTTATTCATAAACAAATTTTCTATATTGGAACTGATAATATTGAATACCATCAAGCCGAAGATGTAGAGTTCTCTACCTTTATTGATATCCCAGGGGCTACACCGGGAATGGATGTGGAGGTAATTCCGACTATTGAATTTGTCCATTTCGAATTACTTGACGAATATCAATTATTACAAAAGGTAGTTGTTGAGTTTTTTGCTAAAATTACAGAAAATGTCCAATTAAATCTCGTTTTAGGACCAGATGTTTTATTAAAAGTAGAAGTGGTCATTGGAGAAAATACTACTCAAATTTTAGAAGAAAACGCGGTTACTTTACCAATAAACACCATTAAAGTTCGCGAGATAGTTGCTAGTATCCAGGATATTACTACCGAAGTAATCACTGATAAAGTAATTATTCAAGGAATTATTCATAAACAAATCTTCTTTATTGGTGAAGATAATTTAGAACATCACTTGGCCGAAGATATTCCTTTCAGCACTTTCGTAGATATTATTGGAGCCTCTCCGGATATGAATGTGCGCGTTGATGCTCGAATCGAGACGATTCTTTTCGAGTTGGAAGACGAAAGAACATTGCGGCAAAAAGTGGTCATCGAGTTCTTTGTGAAAGTAACCGAGACCGAGCAATTATCCTTAACCCTCGTTTCACCCTATGGCTCTACATTCTTTTAAAAACTAATTGCAGAATAATTTTAAAATGCTCCCACTTTTTCTTAGTGGGAGTTCAAATTTGTCTGAAGCAGATAAAATTTTAGCCATTTTTGTAATTTTGATGACATATATATATGAATAAGATATGGTTTAAGAAGGAGTAGTAATGCACGAAGCAGTTGACAAGGGAGATTCTTCGCTGTGGTTAAAGGCGATCATTGCTAAAAATAGGGATAGCTTTCTAATTAAAGTGCCAGTAGACTTACCCGAAAAAAATGTGCGGATCGAAGAAATCACTGGTAATGTAGTTATTGAAGCCATAGCAGTACAAAGTCCCTTTGTAGTAGTTTCTTTTGTCGGCAGTATTCAGTATCAGGAGCTTAATGAAGCAGTTTGTCGGAAAATCGATTTTTTGCAAAAAAGTACCGAAATAATTGAGGGTTTAACCTGGTGCGAAGGAGAAGTATTAAGAATTTATAGTGTGATTAGTGATCTTTTTTATTTTTTAGCGGATCAAGGACAAGGATGGCAAGTTATGGCGAAAATTAATTATACTTATTACTTAACTCGCCTGCAAAAATTTGATCTCTTTTGGGCCCCTGCTACTGAAACAAGAGAACTAGTGAGAGGCCAAAAATATTTAATAAAAAAGAACTGTTCCTTTTATTATAGTTTTGAGCTTGCTGCTTTGGAGAAAGAAGAGACTTTGTTAGAGATTAGAGTAAGTATTCCAGAAAAGAAAGAGCTTTTTTTGAAAAAAGAGTTGTTAATGAGTGGAACTTTTGCAGTAGAAGTAGTCTGGCAAAAAGCAGAAACCACCTATTTAAAGGGTTATCAATTTGATTTTGACGAATTAATTATTTTGGATACTATCAAGGAGTCCCATCATTTACTACTTGATTCGGAACTAGTCTTAAGTAATTATTTATGGAAGCAAGAGGCCGGAGGGCTTAATCTACAGATGGAGACAAAGTATCATTTTAATATTTTTCAAACAGTCCTCGCACCTTTATTAGGGGTAAAAGTTAACCAAGAAAGTCTTATTTTAGCAGAAAAAGTAGTTTCCCAAAAGGAAACTAGTCTTCTTCGTGAAAAAAAATTAGTTTTAAAAGAAACTATTGCAGAATTAAAAGAATGCTCTCCGAAAATTATTAATTTAAGTTACCAAGGACGCCAGGGGTGGGTTTATTTAAAAGTAGTTCTAGAAGTGAGAATAGCTTATATCAGCACTCAGAAGAGTTTGAGGGAGGAATTATTTCATTTTACCGAAGAGATGGGTTTTATTTGGGAGGAAATAAAAATAGGACAGGAATTTTTAATTACAGTTGATGTAGAATATCACAAACTAATTAATCAGCAATTATTTTGTAACTATCTTTATTTATTGAAAATTAAAGGGGCTTTAATTGCCGAAGAAGAGCTTTTGTTGACTCAGAATTAAGATTAAGATCCCTCAGAAATTCATATTCCTAGTTTGCGGAGAATACTTTAGTTATAAAAATAATGATTATTAAAGGGTTGATTTTATTGAAAGTATTACTACAAAACCGGGCCAATTATTTCAATAACTTAGCCGGAGACACAGTCCAACTCCTAAAAACAAAGGAATATTTACAAAAATTAGAGGTAGAAGTAGTTGTTAGTAGTGATTATGAGGTAGATTTGCGAGATTATGATCTGGTTCATCTTTTTAACCTTTTCCCCGTGGAAGCTACTTATCAGTTTTATCGGAATGCGGTTCGGCAAGATAAAAAGGTAGTCTTATCACCCATTTTTTGGGACCCTACTGATTTTTATAAAGCTTGCGGAGAGTTTACTAGTTTTCAAAAATGGTGGCAGCAGACCCAGGGAATGCGAAGGGAAATCATTACTGGTAGTAGTATGCTTTTTCCCGGCTCTTATATTGAATTATTATTACTAGAAGAAATGTTTGTCCACCTACCACCCAGTGTGATCGTGCCTAATGGGGTGGAAAATTTTTTTGCCAAAGGAGGACCCGATTATTTTCGAAATAAATATCAATATGATCATAAAACTTTTGTTCTCTCTGTGGGGCGCATCACTCCCCAAAAGAACCAATTAAGTTTAATTAAGGCTTTACAAAAATTAGAGTTCCCTTTACTAATAGTAGGCCCGGTCAATGATGGCAATTATTACTTGAAATGTCGAAAAGTAGCTGATCCGCGTAAGGTGCGTTTTCTGGATACAGTTAATCAAACCATGTTGAGTTCAATTTATGCTGCTGCCAATGTTCATGCTCTGGTTAGTTATTATGATCTACCGGGCCTTGTTTCTTTAGAAGCCGCCGCCGCTGGTTGTCAAATTGTTTCCACAGAATGTGGCGCTGCCAGGGAGTATTTTGGCAATCTGGCCTTTTATTGTAATCCTAAAGAACCGGAGAGTATTTCTGCCGCAGTTGTGAAAGCCTGGCGAGCAACTCCCAATAATCGATTAAAGAATCATGTGTTAACCAATTATAATTGGGAAAAAATAGCTTCAATTATTAAAAATGCTTATCAAGAGTTGCTTAATTAATGGCAGACCAGGAGGAACGCACCAAGGGTTTTTGGCTAGACTCATCATAAACCTCAAAAACGATCCTTTCTTTATAAAGCCGTTCCGTAGGAACTGTGAAAAGTTGATAATGATCAGGAGCTTTGGTTCCCAGAAAAGTAATAAAGAAACTCCGATATTTGGCTAAGCTGATTTTTAAATTGAGCGCCAAAACAGGGCAGGTATTTATAGGAAAGTTTTGGGAATGATTAATTTGTAAACCTGGGAGATGCTGAACTTTATTAACTAATTCTTTACCAATAATTAGTTCTGGTTTGTTTTGGAGGTTGTAGCTAGGGATAAAAGTGCCTTCAGCCAAAAAATTCAAGTTAAGCGGAATGTATTGGATGGCCGGAAAGGGAAATATCTCAGGTAATCTGGGGTTCATTATCAATTTTACCTCCTATTGTTTAAAAGTTGATAAGATTTTTATGACAAGGTATTATATGCTTAAAATAATAATTTGGTTCATGAAAGGAACAGCTTAATATTGGAGAAAAACATTTGTGGGGCTGTTAGTAGTGAGTTTGCATTATTATGGGCTGAACCCTTGGTAGAAGAATATGAAAAGAATAGCCTTTTATTAACGGCTGATGCCCAGGCTTGGGTAGAGAGTTTAGATGTTGCCCAAAGGTTGTGGTTAGTAGAGCGAGTAAAGACTACCGCCCTGTACGGGGAGCGGTTAATAATTTTGGAGCAGCAGGGAGAATGGTTGAAAGTAGCCCTTCCGTTTCAATTAACAGACAGAAATAAACAAGGTTACGTAGGATGGATTTTAGCTAAGCAAGTTATCCAAAATCCGATTTATGTAAAAGAGCAAGAGACTCTTCCGGAAATAGTTATCGCTACTTCTCGAGCTACTTTGTTTGCCGATGCTGAGTTAAGCAAACCATTAACAACTCTTAGTTATCAGGCCCGGTTACCCTTATTGAAAACAACTGGTAAGTATCTACAAATACGCACCCCCGATGGTCAAAAAGCCTATCTTTCCCTAAACGTAGCTAAGCAGGGGAAGAATCTTTCCTTTAACCGAGAAAAGCTTGTTCATGAAGCAAAAAGATTTTTAGATTTAGCCTATTTATGGGGTGGGACTTCTGCTTTTGGTTTTGACTGTTCCGGATTTGTCTTTCGTCTTTATCAATCACAGGGCTACTTAATCCCCCGCGATTCTTCCGAACAAGCAACTAAGGGAAGAATGGTAGTTCAAGCCGACCTTTGGCCAGGAGACTTATTATTTTTTGCTACTAACCAGGGAAAAGAAAAGATCCATCATGTGGCGATGTATCTTGGAGAGGGATTAATGATTCATTCACCTAATAGTAAATCGGTGATCCGCATTGAGGCAATGGATAATGGTATATACGGGATAGAGTATTGGGGAGCCAGGAGATTGGTAGAGTAAAAACTAGTAGTATTGCTAAATGTCCAGGGCGTATAGTCACCCGATTTTAAAACTCAGGTATTTTCTACACCCTAGACATCTTTTAATTAATGCAGTACATTACAGGTCCAGTTAAAACCATTGTTGTTATCCCAGTTGTTTGCGCTATCTTTAAAGCAAAAGTTAATTTCTTTGCTAGCCTCGGCAGTGATCTTGGCCCCAAATATCCCTTCGGGGAGCCGTTCCATTTTAATAGTACGGAGATTTTGCCAACCATCTTTGCCATAATGCAGATAAATTGCGTCAGCACCGGAGTTTTTTAAGATACCATGATATTTAATGTTTAAAAAGTCGCCGGAACGAATGGGAGCCGGTTCAATAGCGATACGATTATCCGAAAATTTTTCGTGCAAATTAGTAGCCTCCTTTTTGATTTTTTTTAGTTTTTCTCAAAGGAGGCTTTTTATATGCAAAGAAATAATAAAAATTTTTAAGCCGGATTTTTATTCTAATCCGAAAGAAACAATGAGGTCAGTTAGATTAGTTTGAAAAACCAATTGGTAAGATTTAGTGCGACTAATACTTAAAAACATGTTGCTTCCTATGGCTAAGGTGGGTGGAGTAATATCAATTAAGCCAAATGTTTGAATTCTTCCGAAAGTGGTTCCGGTAATCATGTTGGCTAATTCGCCTAGGCCACTTTTAGCAACCAGGTCTAATTCCGCGATTTTCATACCGCCCATCATATTAGAAACCACTTGTAAAGCAGTAGTATTACTCATCCCGAAAACAATATTTCCTTTTAGAGCATTATTAAAACCAATTAAAATATTTACTTGTTCAGTGGATAATAGTTGGATTTTTTCCCTTTCTTCATAAAAATTGACTGGGAAACTAAATGAGGTGAAGATTTCTTTGACTGACTCAATTAAAGCTGATCTTAATTCCATAGTTTATTCTCCTTTAAATCCAATATCAATGCGAAGTAAGTCTTCTCCGTCAAAAAGTACGGATTTAGCGTGTTCAATATTTGGAGTAGTAAGCTCTAAAGATTCACCCACAAAAATAGAGGGGGGAGTTAATCTCAGTTGACTGCCTGGAAATTGATTGTTAATTACAGTAAGCCCATTGCCGCTAAAAATATTAGCAAACTCCGCGAGAGAAAAATAGACCTCTAAGGGGTTATTCAACGTCTCTCCATTCATTTTTTCGGCAATTGTTTGGGACATAGTTTCATTTGTTTCCAGCTGAATGCGCCCCGGGTTTGCGCCGACAATACCTACAATAATAGCCGTTTTTTTAATATTAAAAACAGGGTCAAGGTTATTATTAAGGTTAAACTTTAGGTCGGCCATTTCTTTAGCTATTTTTAGAAAAGAGTCAATCATACATTTACACATATACTCGAATTTTTCGCTTTTCATTTTTTTACCTGCCTTATGCTAAACTCTTAATTACATTTATTAAATCATCAGTTTTTAAAGGTTTATTTAAAAATTCTTTCACCCCGTAGTTTTTAGCAGTTTCAATTAATTCATCATCACCCATGGCACTTAACATGATTACCTTTACCGGAATTTTATGCTCAAATATAAATTTGGCTGTTTCTAATCCATCCATGATAGGCATTGTCACATCTAGGATTACTATGTCCGGTTTTTTTTGCCAGATTACTTCTAAACCATCTTTACCGTTTAAGGCATGTCCGATTATATTAAAGCCGTGAGGCTCTAGAGTTTTTTTAATTGCTTTAATAATAAAGGGGGAGTCGTCAATAATAACTATTTGAATCATGGGAGAACCCTCCTAAAAAACATTCTCTAAGTTCTAAATGAATTATCGTCAGTTTCCAAAATAAGCTTTACAGGGAATAAATTTATTAACTAGATTATTTTCTTATGTTTTAGGAGGAAAATACCGATAATTAGATTAGAGATCTATTATTTTTGATTAAAAATTACACTGATTAGTTTAATATTTATTTCTGGCTTTGTTTGAGACAAATACCGGGAGGCTTTTTGGATTATGAAACCATTAATATCGGAAAATGGATTAAGATTATCAATTATTGATACCGTA
This sequence comes from Bacillota bacterium, assembly GCA_028282485.1. Lineage (GTDB taxonomy): Bacteria > Bacillota > UBA4882 > UBA8346 > UBA8346 > JANQHU01. Next base: position 4,673 of record JANQHU010000474.1, on the reverse strand, counting down.
AAAAAGCTCTGGTTTAGTCTTACCTTTCAAGTAACCACAATTATGATCTTGGTAATTTTACTAGTATCTTCCATTACCAATTTTTTTATTTTTTCCTTAAGTTATAAGACTTTTCAGAGAGAATTGCAGGATAAATTGAGTTCAGTTGCTGCAAATGCTGCTTTAGCTATTGATGTGGATAAATTAAAAAAGATTCAATCTAAAGAAGATGCGAAAAATAAGATCTATCTAGTTTTAGCCACTACTCCTCTTTCAGATCAAGCAAATCATTCTGCAGTTGGTGATCAATTTCCCACGGCAGATTTTCCGGCAGCTATGAATGGTTTTAAGTATCCGACTGCTGATTTAGAAGCGTTTCCGGATGAAGAGTTTAATACCATTTCTCAGTCAGGATATGCACCTCTCAAAGATGCTCAAGGGCGCGTGGTCGGAATGTTAGGTATTAAGATGGATGTTTCTCCTTTAAAAAAAGAAGAGGATTTAAAAAACATTGCCCTTAATGCTTTCTTATTAGCAGCCTTTTTAGCTCTGGTATTAGGAGTCATCTTTTCTCTGTATTTAACAATACCAATCCTCACTTTAAAAAAGAACCTTGCTTTTAAAATGGAGCAAAAAGAGAAAGAATATCAGGATAATATTAATCAAATTGTAGAAATTATTAAAGCTGATCAGGAGTTGTTTGAAGATTTTGTGACGGAATGCAAAGAACAGATTCAGAAAGTAGAACCAAAGTTAATTGTGTTAAAGGATAAGCAGGCCGCAAATAGTCTGGAAATTATTGATGATTTGTTTCGAACTATGCATACTATTAAGGGTAATGCTAAAATGTTTAATTTAGAGCGGGTAGCCGGCCAAGCTCATTCCATCGAAAATATTTTTGCAGCAATACGCAAAGGAGAAAAGGCCTTAACTAGTGAACTCCTGGATAATATTTTTGAAAAACTAGATTATTTTAATACTATTTTTTATGAAATTATTGAGATATACCAAAAAATTATTAATGGAAAAAATATTGATAGCGGCAAAACTAGAACCGAAAAACGTCTCGTCGAAGAAAGTGCCATTATTAAAGTTAAGGTAGAGAAAATTCAGCGTTTAAGTGAACTAATTAAAAAAGTGGGGAATTTAGTAGCAGAAAAACCAGTGGAATTTGACAATATTAATTTAACATGTGATAAGAAGATTGAGGAAATTCAAATACTAGTAAAAGAGACGGAAAAACAGATTGTCGACTTACAAAAAGTATCAATGAACCGTTTGTTTACCCGTTTTCCCCGTATGGTTAGAGATATTTCCCGGGAGTTTGGTAAAAAAATAAACTTTAGGGCAATGGGTGAAGAAGTGGTAGTTGATAAGAGCATTTTTAACCGAATTGCTGATCCGTTAATTCATTTGTTGCGAAATTCTCTGGATCACGGCATTGAAAAACCGGAAGAGAGAGTATTGTTAGGAAAACCAGCGGAAGGGAAGATTGGATTAACTGTAGAAGCCACAGCTACGGAATTAGTAATTACTATTGAAGATGACGGCAGGGGATTGGATGCAAATGAAATAAAAAAGAAAGCAGTGGCCAAAGGGTTAATTTCTCAGGATAAAGCAGCCTTACTATCTGAAGATGAAGCCATCAATTTAATTTTTAGGGCAGGTTTTAGTACATCTGATCAAGTTAATAGCATTTCCGGCCGAGGTGTGGGCATGGATGTGGTCCAAAATTATGTTGAAGAGAAGTTAAGGGGAAAAGTAAAGCTTTACAATCGTAAAAATCAGGGTTTGAAAGTTGTCTTATTGATACCTTTAATGAATAGCTGAGATTACATAACCTCCCACAGCACTTCAATCTTTTTCTCCCGAAAACCACCTACCCCCATGAGGATCAATTTCCGTGAGTCCTGTAGATACTTTTCAAAATAACGTTTATCCTTAATTTGCTGGAGAGCTTCCTGTGCCTTGGCCAGCTTAAATTCAATAAGATAGACTAATCCCTCTAATTCTAAAACCGCATCAATCCGTCCTTTATCGGTATTTTCTTCTAAAATGATCTCAGCTCCTAAGAGAGCTAAAATCAAGTAACATAAGGAGTGGTAGTAACTCTCGTGGTTTAAATGTAATTGAGAAGGTATCCCGGCAAAGAGAGCAATTACGGCCGTTTGAAACTTGGTTAGCTTTTCTGCCGCCAGATACTCTAACATTTCTAAATAGATGGGTTTAATCTGGGAAGCAAACTTATCCACAAATGCTGCTAACAAATGCACTAAAAAGGATTCTTTTACTTCAAAATTGGGGTAGCCAAAGGTTACGAGCCGATTTTTAATTCTTTTAATAGTCAAGTAGCCGGTTTGAAAAAGGAGGGCGGCCGGATCGAGCTTTTCCAAGTCAAAGGAGTCAAAAATTTCTTCCCCTGCCTTGTAATTTTCAAAATCCTCAATAATTATTTTTTGTTCTTTAATTAGCTTAATTAAAAAAGTTGGGGTGGCTGTCCCGAACCAATAATTGTGAAAGGTTTTACTTTTAAATAAATTTAAGATTCCAAAAGGATTATAGACTCTCTGCTCACCACCTGTCCAATTATAACCATTATACCATTTTTGGATCTTTTTTAAGAGAGAAGCTCTTTCTAGTGGGTATTCTGACTCTAGCAGCTGCAGATAATCAGCAAAATTTTCTTCCAATTCGGTTTGGGTATAACCACAGATGGTGGCTAAGTCTTTGTTATGGGTAATATCTTCAAGATTATTTAACCTGGAAAAGACGGAAACCTTGGTAAACTTCGAAACTCCCGTGATAAAGACAAACTGCAGGTGATTGTCAATGTTTTTAATAACCTCATAAAATCCTGCTAAAAATTCTTTATTAGCATTAGCTTTTCTTAAATTTTCAATATGATCGATAATCGGTTTATCGTACTCATCAATTAAAAGAACCACTTTACCGTATTTTTCGTGGAGTTTAGCGGTTAAGTCAGCAAACTTCTGTTTCAACCCGATCTCTGCCAGTACTAAACCGTATTCCCTTGCAACTTTATCCATTTCATAACTTAAACTTTTTTCAAACTCGGCTATTTCTTTTGCATGCTCGATAATACTAAAATCAAGATGGACGACCGGGTGTTTTTCCCAGGTTAACTTTTCGTAAATCCATAAACCCTTAAATAAATCTCGATTTCCGGAAAAGATTTCTTTGAAAGTAGAGATAAGTAAGCTTTTGCCAAACCGCCGCGGGCGGGAGAGAAAATAGTAACTTCCTCCACTTGCTATTATTTCGTAAATAAGTTTAGTTTTATCTATGTAAAGGTAATTATTTTCGATTAATTTACTAAAGGTTTGGATTCCAATGGGTAATTTTTTCATAGTGAAGGCCTCCAATTTTTCTAAAACATAATTATTTCTCTAATTATTATACACTATTTGGCGAGATTTTAAGGTGTTTTTTTGTTATAGAATAAAAAACACGAGCCGTTAGGGGCGGGACCGTAGGCAGGGCGGCAAGTCCGACCGGATGAGGACGGAGCCGGGAAGGCTAGCCCTGCCGCTCGCCGCTACCCGCAACTTGGCCCAGCCGAGTTGGATAATGTCAGTTATGTAATAGGGCGCAGTGCCCTAGTGCTGAGCTTTTGCGCCCGTTTACATTAACTTGATATTATCCGACTCCGCGGAGATTTCTGGCTATAAGTGGGGGTTTTTCAGTTTTTTTGAAATTTACTTAAATTCTTTTTTATATACTTCAGGATAGTACTTTTTAATAATCTCCTCATTTGCTATATCAGCATTTTTTAAAAACCCTTCCCAATATGTATTGCAATAATCACATTTATGAAGTGTTGCCCATCTTTCTTCGCTAATAGCTATTTCTTTAGGAGGATTACCTGAAAGCCAACCTTTTCTACATTTTTCACAACCTTTTTTATCCCATTCTATAATTGGCATAATTACCATTCCCTCACTTTTGTCCAAGAACCGTTATTTTCTACTTTAAATAAAACTGTTCCTTTAGGCATAGGATTACCTCCTGGTGTCACAAATTCTCTAGTTTTATTTACTATGTAGTATCCAGTTTCATCTGTCCCAGCTTTTATTGCGGTATGACCTCCTTTTAAATAATGAGGCCATCCTTCTGCGTCTTTTGGAATAGGTTGCCTTATATTAAGACCTTTAGTAGGAAAAGACAATCCGTAAACATCTTTACCAGATATATAAGCATCTGCAACAGATCTAGCCATTCCGCTTTCTTTTGCTGCTTTAAAAACATTTTGAACAACAGCTGCATCTTCTAAAGGCATCAACCATGTTAAACCATTAGTTGGTCCTAATGTAGCTCTTGTTTTATTAATAAAACGAAGCGCATCTTCGCCAAAAAAGGTTACACCTCTATCGAAATTTACCTCTTTATTGCACAAACCAAGGGGATCGACGAACTTATGAATACTCGGAGCAAACGCATACAAATTCTCTCCCGCAGCTAATCCCAGTGGGTCTTGACTTAAGAAAGCCCCAATCTTGGGATCGTAATAGCGAAATCTGTTAAAACAATTCCCCGTCTCCTCATCAAAAAACTGTCCCTGCAACCGAAGTGGCTGCTCCACTTCCTGCACGTGAACCCGCTCAACTAAACCCCAGCCGTTGTATCTTACTGCCCAAACAACCTTCCCAGCCTTATCAAACAATCTCTCGGGACAG
>JANQHU010000462.1 GCA_028282485.1 Bacillota bacterium | reverse complement strand
TACCTACGAAAAGTAAGAGAAGAACAAAAAATTAGTTTAAACCAAATCAATGAACAGACTAAAATTAAAGTTTCTTATTTAGAAGCTATTGAAGTCGGTGAATTTCAGATTCTGCCTGGTGAGGTATACTGTCGCGGCTTTATCGCTGGTTATGCTAATGCCCTTGGTTTAAATAGCCAAGAGGTTTTAAAACGTTACGATGACTTAAAAAATCATAAAAATACTGCCAGCCATAGTAATGGTGATGGCGAAGCAAAAGAAATAAAGAAAAAACCAAAAGTTAAACCAGAAAACAATCAAAAAATAGCTTCGAAGCAAGCTAAAAGTACTATTCCCGAGAAAGCGGAATCTGGAGGGAACCAAGCTTTGTTGGGTAAAAAATCACTGCAACGTCGTGATACTCGTAAAGAAAAAAGACACCCAGATTATTTTGTGCGTTCCCGTAGCAAATTATTTCGTCATAAAGGGCTATTTTTGAGTATATTTTTATTATTGATGATTATTATTCTGGTTTTGGTCTTTATTATCTTACCCCAAACCAAGGCGAAAACGGAAACGCTGATTGAAAATACAAATAATGCTTCCGAAATAACTATGGAAATTAAATCCAATAAGGCGGAAATAGCAAAAAATCAAGCAATTCCCAAAAAGGAGCTCACCACCCCAGTTCCACCTAAGCAGAAGGAAAAGACTAATGAGGCCATTATCGAAACAACAGCTCCGGCTCAAAACCAAGGGGCAGAGACTGCAACCAAGCCCATTACCCTGCAAGCGAACTTTTTAGGAGATGTCTGGTTGTTGCTCAAAATTGATGGGGACTATTTTTATAGTAAAGACGGGATCATTTTAAACTCCAAGTCTGGACAAACTATTTGGCAGGCCACAGAAGAAATAAAAATTAGAATTGGTAATCCCATGGCGATTCGGTTAACCCTGAATGGAAAGTTAATTGAAAAGATAACTCGTTTAGATGATGCTTGTACATTGAAAATAACTTCAAATAAGGTCTTGCTTTTGAAAAAAGGGAGCCAAGGTTGGGAAGAATTATAATGTTTTTGGTAGAATTATTCTCATTTTTTCTCAAAATACGCCTCTGGGGCGTCTTTTTTCTCTAAACGGTAATCAACACCGTTTTTGTAAAAAATTACTTTTAATGCTTATCTTAAGAAGGAACTCCTGTTACAAGTGACGAAATAATCTAACTATTAATTTTGAAGAGGTTGATCCCTAACGTGGAAAATAAATTTGAAAGAGAATTTTTTCAGGAAATAAAAGATAAAAATAATATAGTTGAAATAATTTCCGAATACGTATCATTAAAAAGAAATGGGCGTTCCCTGTTAGGGCTCTGTCCTTTTCATAATGAAAAAACCCCTTCTTTTAATGTCAATGGGGAGAAACAGTTTTTTTATTGTTTTGGTTGTGGTACGGGCGGAGATGTTTTTCAATTTTTAATGAAGATTGATAATCTTGATTTCATTACTACTGCCAAGCGTTTAGCAGAAAGAGCCGGCATTAGTTGGCCGGAATTATCAGGTTCAGGAAAAGAAAATAAGAAATATAATGAAGAATTATATCATATAAATCAACTAGCAGCCGTATTTTTTAGTAAGGCGCTTTGGGAGACCAAACAAGGGGAGTCGATCCAAAGTTACCTGGAAAAACGAAATATTACTTTAGAGACAGCTAAAATTTTTGGGTTAGGTTACGCGCCGGACTCCTGGCATGCTCTCACAGAGGTTTTCAGAAGAAAAGGAGTTTCTTTAGAATTAGCTGCTAAATTAGGACTAATTGCTTTTGGAGAAAAAGGCTATTATGATCGGTTTCGCAAGAGGCTGATCTTTCCGGTTTGCGATGTGCACGGGCGCGTAATTGGTTTTGGAGGCCGGGTGCTTGATGATAGCCATCCAAAATACCTCAATACTCCGGAAACGGAACTTTTTCATAAAGGAAAGCTCTTATACGGGATGCATCTAGCCAAAGATTTCTTGCGGAAAACCAAGCAAGGAATTATGGTGGAAGGTTATTTTGATCTAATTCAAGCTTATCAAAATGGGTTCCCGAATACAGTAGCTTCCCTAGGAACAGCCTTTACAAAAGAACAAGGAAAAATCTTAAAACGATATACCAAGGAAGTTGTCATTGCTTATGATTGTGACGAAGCTGGTCAAAAAGCAACTTTACGCGGAGCAGATCTTCTCAGCGAGTTGGAATTAACAGTTAAAATAATTACCTTTCCCCAAAAGGCTGATCCGGATTCCTTTCTTAAAGAAGCAGGAGCAGCGGCATTTAGTAAGCTGTTACAAGAGGCGCAAAATTTAATTGACTTTAAGATGAATTTGTTATTAAAAAAATATAACAACCAAACACCGGAAAGTAAAAATCGGGTTGTTCAAGAAGTATTACCTTTATTGGGGACGATTTTTAGTAATGTAGTTCGCGAGGCTTATATCAGGCAGTTAGCCAGAGAAATCGGAGTCAGCGAACTAGCAATCATGACGGAGTTTAGTATGTGGCAAAAAAAAGAGCGGCAAAAAAAACTAGTCATGGATAGGAATAATAATAATAGTTATAATAATATAAAAACGGATAAAGCAGGGGAAGTAACTAAACAGAAGGTGCCCATTGAAAGTTTGTCTCCTCTGAAACAAGCGGTATTTAATGTTGAAAAAGAACTTTTACAATCCGCTTTGCAGGAATATGATAACTTTGCGCGAATTAAAAAAGAATTGAAAGCGGAAGATTTTTCATTTTCCCTCTGGCGTAATTTATATAATGAGCTTTTAACTAAAGACAACCGACTCGATCTCGAGGAGCAGATTGCCTTAGGAATTATTTCCGAAAGCGAAAGAGAGGCAGCTGCTTCCTTAATGGCGGAACAAGCAGTGAAAGGAACTGTGAATCTTCCTGAAGAATTAATTAATCGGAGAAAAGCTTTACGTTTAAAAGAAGAAATCGAGTTTTTAACCCAGCAGATTACTTCGGGAAGAGATGAATCCGGGTTAGAATTATCTGCAGAAATTTTAAAAAAAAAGCTGCAGTTATTTACCGATTTAAATCGGAATTTGCAAAAGAATTATCCCCAATTTACAGCAGGAATTTAGTAAATTAGGGTTAAAATATTAAGTTTCTATATAAATTTAACCAAGCGAAGTAGGTTGATGCATGAGGATTGCTGGTTACCTACCTTTGGGAAGGATGGTAAAAAAGAATTGAGTAAAGATAAAGCCTTGCCAAATATTGAGGGCTTAAGAGAATTAATTGTCAACGGAAAAAAGAAAGGAAGTATTTCATACCAGGAGATTATGGATGCTTTTGAACAGGTGGATATTTCGCCGGATCAAATAGATGAAGTATATGAGGCATTTGTAAATAATGGTGTCGAAATTATAGCTGATACAACCGATGAGCTCTTAATAAATGATGGGATTTACAGAGGCGATAATGAAGAGGTTGATTTAGAAGAAATTAGCGTTCCGGAAGGGGTAGCCTTAGATGATCCGGTAAGGATGTATCTGAAAGAAATCGGGAGAGTCCCTTTATTATCGGCCAATGATGAAATTGAGATCGCCCGGGAAGTTGAATTAGGGGATGAACTGGCGAAAAGACGCTTAGCCGAAGCTAATCTGCGTTTAGTCGTTAGTATTGCCAAACGTTATGTCGGGCGGGGCATGCTTTTTTTGGACTTGATTCAGGAAGGTAACCTCGGTTTAATTAAAGCAGTTGAGAAATTTGATTACCGTAAGGGTTATAAATTTAGCACTTACGCTACTTGGTGGATTAGACAAGCGATCACCCGAGCAATTGCTGATCAAGCCCGAACTATTCGGATTCCGGTGCATATGGTGGAGACGATCAATAAATTGATTCGAATTCAGCGCCAACTATTACAAGCGTTAGGCCGGGAACCAAGTGCGGAAGAGATTGCCGAAGAAATGGAAATGAGTTCCGAGCGGGTGCGGGAGATTATGAAGATTGCTCAAGAACCAGTTTCGTTAGAAACCCCCATTGGGGAAGAAGAAGATAGCCATTTGGGGGATTTTATTGAAGATCAAGATGCCCCGGCTCCGGCGGAAGCCGCTTCCTTTCGTCTTTTAAAAGAGCAATTGGAAGATGTTTTAAATACGTTAACTCCCCGAGAGGAAAAGGTTTTACGGTTGCGCTTTGGTTTAGATGATGGTCGAGCCCGAACTCTGGAAGAAGTAGGCCAAATCTTTAATGTCACCCGGGAACGAATTCGCCAAATTGAAGCCAAGGCTTTACGGAAACTAAGACATCCTAGTCGGAGCAAAAAATTAAAAGATTTTCTTGACTAAAGCTCCCTGATCAATTTTGAGAGTTTCTTTCTTCTTTTTTTACTTGCCTTTCTTAATCAGTTATAGTATAATAGTTTATGCAATTTGTCGGGCCCATAGCTCAGCGGTAGAGCAGTCGGCTCATAACCGATCGGTCCTTGGTTCGAACCCGAGTGGGCCCACCAAAAATAGATGGTGAATGATTTTAGTTTAATAAAACCAAAACAGAATTAGCAAAGTGGGTGTAGCATCCCACTTTTTTTATAGATATGCAGAAGAGAAGGCTACTTCAATAATTGTTTAATAATTGATGGTTCGGTGGCCCGGAAATTATAGTTGCTCGTTAAAGATGTTTTTAAAGGAGTGAAAACTTAATGAAAGTGCAACGATTACTAGAAAAAATCAATACTTTAGCCCCATGGGAATTAGCCGAATCCTGGGATCGGGTCGGATTACAAATTGGGGACGTTGCCCAAAAGAGTAAAAAAGTAATGGTAGCGGTTGATATTAATCAGAAAGTAATTGAAGAAGGTTTAAAATTAGGAGTTGATGGTTTTTTAATCCATCATCCTTTGTTATTTAAGCCATTAACTCAAGTTAACACCGGAAATTATTTGGGGAAGATAATCCAAAAATTATTACAAAATAATCTGTTTTTAATTGCCGCGCATACTAATATGGATAAAGCTAAGGAAGGAATTAACCAGTATTTGGCCAAAAAGCTTGACCTAACGCAATTAAAAGTACTGGCTAAAGAAAAGCATACCAGTTACAAAATAGTAGTTTTTACTCCGGAAGAAAACCTGTTTAAATTGCGAAAAGCAATGGCGGCAGCCGGAGCAGGCGTGATTGGAGATTACGGGGAATGTGCTTTTGTAACTAGAGGGAGCGGCAGTTTTATGCCTAATGAGGCGGCCGATCCTTTTTTAGGAAATATTGGCGAAGTCAACGAAGTTCCAGAAGTAAAATTAGAAATGGTGGCTGAGGAGAAAAGTTTAGCTAGTGTGGTCCAAGCCATTCGTGAAAATCATCCCTACGAAGAAGCTGCTTTTGATATTTTACCTAAAATTAGTTTTGCGGCCCAAGGATTAGGGCGAGTTGGTACTTTAAAAGAGGAGTTACCTTTAGAAGAAGTCTGTAATCAGCTCAAAACTCAGTTAGCAGTAAAACAGCTGCAGGTGCTGGGGAAAAAGCAGAAAATAATTCGAAAAATAGCTATTTGTTCCGGAAGTGGCGGGAGCCTGGTCTCAGAGGCTTTAAAAACTAAAGCTGATCTCTTTCTTACCGGAGAGATAAGTTATCATGACTATCTTAATTGTCACGAAAATCAAATGGCAGTGATTACTTTGGGTCATTTTAGTAGTGAAAAATGTTTTGTTCCTTTAGTTTGTAATTATTTAAATAGTTGCAAAAAAGAAAAGGAGTTTAAAGATTTCGAGGCCTTTCCCAGCAAGACCGAAGGAGTAGAGCTGCAGTTAATATAAAGCAAGGGTTAAATGCCTTTTAAAGGAGAAAGAATGGCTTATCTTCCCATTTTATATCAAATTCAAGAAACTGAAAAAAAATATCGTAGTTTCGAAAAACGAATTAAAGAATTGCCGACTCAAACAAATAAAAATTCTTTAGAATTACTAAAATCTGATTTAGAAGCCTTATTAGAAACAGTGAAGGATCGACGCAAGACGATTAGCAATCGGCAAAAAAGTCTCGATCTGGACGTTGCTAGCTGTATAGCAAAATTAACCAAAGAAGAAGAGAAACTATACCAAGGTTTCGGACATAATCCCCGGGAGTTAGAAAAAATCCAACAAAAAGTATCTGAGTATCGGAAACAAAAAGAAAAACTGGAAGAAGAAGTTTTGAAATTAATGGAAGCAGATGAGACGAGTGATGCAGAAGAGCAGTCGTTAACTAATCGCTATGCTCAAACAGAGGAAGAATTATGGCTAGTGCAACAAGAGATCCAGGACCAAATAATGGAATTACAGTTTTTAAAAGAAGAAGCACGAATGGAATTATTAGATTTAGCCCGGCAAATACCCCGGGAATGGCTGGATAAATACCGGAAACTTGGCAAAAAGCATCAGGGTATTGCTCTGGCTCGGGTAGTCAATCAAACATGTGGGGTTTGTCATATCACCCTATCTGATGCTTCGCTAAGTGCAGTTAAACGAGGTGAAGACAAATTATTTTATTGTGAAAATTGTGGCCGGATTCTTTATTATTAATTAATTACCAAAAATTTATTTTGACTTTTTTTAGGAAATAGATATAATGATAGTAGAGTAATAACTATCTCGAGTAACCGCGGAGCATTTTTTTTTGCTCTGAGGAAAGTCCGAGCTCCAGAGGGCAGGATGCTGGATAACGTCCAGGGGGGGCGACCTCACGGAAAGTGCCACAGAAAAGGAAAAGCCGAATAACTTTGCAAAAAGTTATGGCTAAGCTGAAAAGGTGTGGTAAGAGCACACCAGCAGTCAAGGAATTGGCTGGCTTGGTAAACCCCATCCGGAGCAAGACCAAATAGGGAAGAGATGAAGTGGCCCGCTTTTCTTCCGGGTTGGTTGCTTGAGGCAATAGGCAACTATTGTCCTAGATAAATGGTTACTGCCTTGCAAAAGGTACAGAACTCGGCTTATAGAGATAGTTATTCTAAAACTATATATCTTTTATAAAGAAGGAATGTGGTGATTATGCCATTACCAAAGCCAGATAAAAAATATACTTATGCGGATTATTTAACCTGGCCTGCAGAGAAGAAAATGGAGATTATTGACGGCATCCCATATATGCAAGCGGCTCCTTCTTGGCAACATCAGAGTATTTCCGGGGAGTTATATCGGCAAATATCCAATTATTTGGTGAATAAGTCCTGTAGAGTATTTGCCGCTCCCTTTGATTTATGTCTGGTTGAATCAGGTACCAGTGACGAAGAGAGCGATAAAGTGGTCCAGCCGGATATAGTAGTGATTTGCAATGAAAGCAACCTTAAAAAAACCGGATATTTCGGTGTGCCTACTCTGATTATCGAAATTTCGTCTCCGGCCACATCACGGTTGGATCGCGTATTCAAGTTCAACATGTATGAAAAAGCCGGAGTTAAAGAATACTGGATCGTAGATTCCGATGGGAAATTTATTAACGTCTTCACTTTGCAAGCAAACCACAGGTATGGCAGACCGGAAACCTATACCGAAGAAAATCAATTACCTACATCAGTTTTTAGTGATCTCCTAATTGATTTAGAGAAGGTATTTGCCAAGATATAACCTAACCTTTTTTGGTAGCTACTTAGGAGAATCGTTATGCTTTTGCTAAAGAAGTAACTGAGGAAAAAGGAGTTTTTTGCAGATGAGCCGCAAGGTAGTCTTTTTTTTAAAGTCTTATGCTATTAGTTGTTATGTGACAGAACCCATGGAGTTACGGAATTTTTTAGTAAAATATGATTTTGAGTTAATTTATTGTGATAGTGAGGAAGAGTTTTTAGAAAATTTACCAGAGGCAGAGATTGCCATCACCAGCCTTTTTAAAGCGGAATGGTTACCTAAGGCGAGGTTGCTGAAATGGGTAACTACTAATTCTGCTGGCAGAGAATTAATAGCGGTGGCGGCCTTAGAAGCG
>JANQHU010000446.1 GCA_028282485.1 Bacillota bacterium | reverse complement strand
GGCTTCTACTGCTGCGGCATCCCTCATGTTCAGCCTCAACTTGCTATAACCTTCGATTTCAGATTGATTCATTAATAGTCCTGGTTCTGCCAGCCATTGATCATTTTGTTGATAACATATATAAATATTTTCATTTTTGGCGTTAGCATAATAAATCGTAACGAAATTTTCCAGGGTGCTAAAAGTCAGTTTTTCACTCTTTTCAATTAGCTCTCCGGCCCTATTAAAGGCTTTCAGCCAATATTCGTATTTTTTTCCCGGAGCAAGATTTACATCTTCAAAAATATTTGTGGCCGGATTTACTACGCCTGCTAATCCCCCATTTCGATAAATCTCTACTTTTTTCACCTTGGCTAGCTTTTTTTTGGATGACCATTGGAAAACAACCGAATTATTAGTCTTTTCCGTTAATTCGACCCCAATCGTTGCTTGAAGCTTAGTTTCAAAATATTTATTTTTTTCCGCTAAAGTCATCCCTGCCAAAGGATCCTTTTTGACCAAGCACTTGACGGTGATTCGATTACTACGCTTTGATTTTTGCCTCCTTTGATCAAAAGCTTCGATATAATATTGATAACTCCTGTTAGCTCTAACTCTCCGATCCCAATATTTAACTACCCTTTTACGAACTGTTTTAATCCTTTTTTGATTGCGATAGATATAGTACCCGCTGATATTTGAAGCATTATTTTTTACCCAAGTAAGCAAAACTCCTTTTTTGGCTTCATACTTACCTTTTAATCTTTTCGGAGCTTTTGGGGCTTTATAGATTTTTTCCGGCTCGGTCACCGTATTATGAAAGATATTGCTATTAGAGTCTTTAATCCCATATAAAAACTCATTATTTTTTAGTCGGATTACGATCTTTACTAGATTACTAGAATTTGTATGTCTACCTAGATCATCGTAGGCTTTGATATAGTAAGTATAATTAATCCCTAAGATCAAATCCGTATCCCGATATTTAGTCTGAGTTACTCGTTTGATCATCTGCCCGTTACGGTAGATCTCGTACCCGGAAAATTTCTGCTGAGGATTAGCCTTTTTCCATTTTAAATATGCCGCTTCAGGAGAAATAGTTACTTTTAAAGTTGGTGCCGCCTTCGAAGTATTAAAAACTCTTGTAAAAATTCGAGACAAAAACTGTGGCGAAAAAATATTTTCATTTTGGTATTGAACTACTGATTCTCCTTCGTCTTTGCTCCAATTCGAATCAAACCACAAAACCATTAACAATCCCATTCCAATAATCGCCAGCAAAGCTATTCCGACCTGCTTCATCCAGTTAGACATCCCCTGACCATCTCCTCGTAAACAAAAATCCACCCCAAAGCCAAATTAAGAAATTTTTAGAATACAAATATCATATTAATTATAAAATAATTCCATTATTAAGTCAACAAAGATAAAACCCAAGGTTATTTTGTTTCACCTTGGGTTTTGAATATTCTAAATTTTTTAAATTATTCCATGCCCATTCCCATACCCATTCCGCCGGGCATACCACCGCCACCAGGCATCATTGGTTTTTCTTTTTCGGGAATTTCAGCTACTAAGGATTCGGTTGTTAAAAGCATTGCCGCAATACTTGCTGCGTTTTGCAAAGCACTTCTAGTAACTTTAGCCGGATCAACAATTCCGGAAACAATCATATTGACATACTCTCCGGTTAAAGCATTAAAGCCTTTACCCATTTCTAAAGCACTTACTTTTTCGACAATTACCGAGCCCTCTAAACCAGCATTATTAGCAATCTGACGTAACGGCTCCGATAAAGCTTTTCGCACCATTTTAATTCCGGTGGCTACATCGCCAGTCTCTTCTAATTTATCTAAAGCAGGAGCAATCTGTAGTAAGGTTACCCCGCCACCAGGAACAATTCCTTCTTCAACAGCAGCTCGAGTTGCCGATAGGGCATCTTCGATGCGGTGTTTCTTTTCTTTCATTTCGGTTTCAGTAGCT
>JANQHU010000397.1 GCA_028282485.1 Bacillota bacterium | reverse complement strand
GCCAAAGCGAAACTGTCTCACCAAAAAGGATTTCATTCGATTTTACATAATCTAGTATCATTTATTAATCGGTTGGCCATGGCATATCAAAAACACGGCAGATTTCGCGAAGCGGAGCAGTTTTTTCAGCAGAGCCTGGGCCAAGTGACCCGAGTCTTTGGTAGCGATCATCCGGCTTATGGGTTATTATTAGCTAATTTTGGCTTGCTTTATAAGAAAGAGTATGCCTTTGCCAAAGGGGAGAAGCAGCTCAAAAAAGCCCTGCATTCCTGGGAAAAGAGTATCGGAGTTGATCATCCTTACTACCAGAAGGTTCTGGAAGCCTACCAATTTGTAGGACTCCAGAAACGTTTGCAACGAGTGGCGACTAATCTGCGTCAGAGAATGCGACAGAAAATAGTGAACCAGGCTTTCCTAGGAATAAGGGATCCCATTGAAATTTTAGAATTATTAAAAATAAGCGGTTTCCCACGGTTAATCCCGGAGCTTCTGGAATTAATAAAACCTTCATTAAGAATTCAAATTACCGCCCTAAAAACAAACCCTTCCTTTGGGCGTTCTAAATTAGGGGTCTTACCCGATCTGGCTCCCCAAATTAGTTGGCCAACGGACCAACAGGGCCAAGCCCTGCAGTTTGTAGCCCAGCTTCGTTTGGATGAAGTCCAAAGAGATGAGTTTAAATACTTATTGCCGGAAACGGGGATGCTTTATTTCTTTGTTAATCAATTAGGGCCTACTACCCCGGAGGACCAGCTAGAAGGGGCGGTTCTTTATGATGACGGGGCTGAATGGGATTTAGTGCGGACTCCTCCCCCAGTAAGTGAATCAGTTTCGGTTGTGGCTTATAAAGAGGCTAGTATTAGTTTCAAAAAAGAAGTTTTATTACCCCAGCTTAATTCTGAGGAGATCAACAAGTTGGCTTTAACCGATGAGGAGCAAGTTCTTTACGAATTCGTTTATGATCAAGTTAGAGAGGCTAATGGTTATGGTTATCCGGGAGAAACCATTCATCGGTTACTAGGTTATCATGATCAAGATTCCGGCTTTTTTGATGATGCCGGGGGACCAGAAAGCTATGGAGAAGAAGCCTTATCAGGTCTTTCTTGTTTTAAACTCTTTAATAGTCGGGGTCTTGATAATCTTCGGCATCAAGCAGGGACTTCTCTCGTAAATATTTTACAAAAAGTAATGCGCCCTGAAGCTTCACCCCAACAAATTACGAACCAGCAGCTGGGAAATCATCCTCCCGAAGAGGGAAGACCAGCACAGCTTTTATTACAAATTGATAGTGAAGAAATAATGGGGATGACTTGGCCGGGATTTAGCAAGCTGTCTTTTTGGATCGCAGAAGCGGACTTGAAAAATCAAGATTTTGGTCGGGTGCAGATTAAAGGCGACTAACCTTAAAAGGGATTTTTAAATAGTTAGCAGGAGAGTCTTAGGAGACTGTTAAGGGAGAATATTAAATAGGGATGAGGATCTGGTAATGAAGTTTCAATTGGGAATTTGTCAGTTTCAGGTAGGTTCGGTTAAGGCAGAAAACCTGGCCAAAGCTGCGACTTTTATTGAGGCCGCCGCCGCCCAAGGGGCCCGGGTGATCGTCTTGCCGGAGATGTTTAATTCTCCTTATGATCTGGCCTGCTTCCCCACCTATGCGGAAGAAGCGGCTCATAGTCAGACTTTGGCTTTTTTGGCCCAAGAGGCGCGAACCAAGCAGTGTTATTTAGTGGGTGGTTCGATTCCGGAACAGGAAGGTTCGGCCCTCTATAATACTTGTTTTGTTTTTGATCCCCAAGGGCGTCGACTGGCTCGCTACCGTAAGATGCATCTCTTTGATATTGATCTACCCGGCCAGATTAGCTTTCAGGAGTCGGCGGTTTTAAGCCCTGGCAATCAAATAGCAACCTTTGATACTGAGTTTGGGACCATGGGGGTAGTTATTTGTTATGATCTACGTTTTCCGGAAGTCTTTCGTCTCCTAGTGGAGGCAGGAGTACAAGTGGTCTTGGCTCCGGGAGCCTTTAACCTGACTACGGGACCAGCTCATTGGGAATTATTATTAAGAAGTCGCGGGCTCGATAATCAGGTTTATCTTGCCGGAGTCAGCCCGGCGCGGAATGAGGCGGCCTCCTATGTGGCCTACGGTCATTCTTTAGTAGTTGATCCTTGGGGGCAGATTCTCTGGCAGGCCGCCCACCAAGAAGCCGTCGGCTGCGTGACTATTGATTTAGAGCGCCTCACTGAGATTAGAACCAATCTCCCGGCTTTAAAGCACCGCCGCCGGGATTTGTATTAATGTTAAGCGTTATTTTTAGACGTTAAAGCGAAAGAGGGTCACGTCTCCGTCTTGCATCAAGTAATCTTTACCTTCCAAACGAACTAACCCCTTTTCCCGAGCAGTAGGATAAGAGCCACTGGCCATTAAATCCGTAAAAGAAACAATCTCCGCCCGAATAAAACCCCGCTCCAGATCACTGTGAATCTTCCCGGCCGCCTGGGGGGCTTTGGTACCTCTAACAATAGTCCAGGCCCGAACTTCTTGGGGCCCGGCAGTTAAAAAACTAATCAACCCCAAAAGGGAGTAACTGGCTTTAATCAGCCGATCCAACCCAGACTCACTTAAACCCAAGGCGGTAAGGAATTCTTGTTTTTCTTCATCATCCAACTGGGCAATCTCTGCTTCGATTTTGGCACAAATGGGTAGCACTTGGGCTCCCTCATTAGCTGCAAAAGTTTTTAACTCCTTTAGTAAAGCATTTTCAGTGCCGGACTGGAGCTCCCCTTCCGCCAGATTGGCCCCGTAAATTACCGGTTTGGTGGTTAGCAAGAAAGTTTGGGCGAGGATTTCGGCTTCTGCCTCAGTCGTCTCTAAAGAACGGGCCGGTTGATTATTTTCCAAATGGGCCTTTACTCGTTGGTAAAAGGCTTGTTCGGCTTTGGCTTGTTTATCGCCGCTTTTACTCATTTTTGCCGTTCGTTCCAGGCGTTTTTCGATGGTTTCCAGGTCGGCAAAAATCAACTCCAGGTTGATGGTTTCAATATCCCGTAAAGGCCCAATCTCTCCGTCGACATGAGTGATATTCGGGTCTTCAAAACAACGCACCACGTGAATAATGGCATCCACTTCCCGAATATGAGCCAAAAATTTATTACCCAGCCCTTCTCCTTGGCTAGCTCCTCGCACCAAGCCGGCAATATCCACAAACTCAATCGCCGTTGGGGTGACTTTTTTGGGCTGATACATTTCTTCCAGCGGGGCCAATCTTTCGTCGGGAACCGCCACCACGCCCACATTGGGTTCAATGGTACAAAAAGGGTAATTGGCGGATTCGGCTCCCGCTTTGGTAATAGCGTTAAAGAGGGTACTTTTACCTACGTTCGGCAGGCCTACGATACCTAGTTTCATAATTTAATATTAATCCTTTCTGATCTGAGTTTAATTTGGCATAATATTGGTGATAAATCCTTGCTAGTTGATTAAGATCTTTTTTTATTATAAGCAATATTTTGGCAAAATGCAATTTTTAACGAAATATTTTCAGGTGAAATTTTAAGCCTGGTAATCTATTAGCCCGGGAGAGGTAGTTGCAGGCTGTTTATTTAAAGGAATAAAATCAGAACTCACCAATTCTTTATCTTGTAAATACTTAATTAAAAAACCCGGTGTAAAATAACTGGTCTTGGTGGCTTCGGGAAGTAATCCCTTTTCTCGAAGAGCCCTCGCAATGAACTCAGAACAAGTGCTGGGTTTTTCGGTAGCATTTTTTTTGGAATGTTTAAACTGTGGGTCGGTTGAAGAAGTGGAGCTGTTAACTTCTCTATATAAAGTTTTTTTGGGACTTGCCACTCTCTTTAAATTTAACTGCTCTATTTTAAAAGCAGGTATTTTATTTAATGTGAGCATATTTGCGAAAAAAAAAGGTAAAAAACGCATTACTTTCGATTTGCTGTATTCAATTTCATTTTGCAAAGAAGTATCAATAAACGTCTCAAAAGAAGGAGTGTCAGGAGGGATATGGGAATCATCATCAGGGGTTTTTAGTAATTTTAGGAGGTTAATTTGACTCGTATTCATGGTAGTTATGATTTCGGTTAAAGGGCATTGTCTAATACCACTTTTTTTCACTTCAACCAGTAAAGGCCCGTGCTGAGGCTCTATCTTGGAAACGATTCCTAAATGGACAATATTGTTTTGGGTAAAAGCAGAAATAAGTCTTCCGGTAAGTTTGGTTGGATAAAAGCAAACCAGGTCCCCGGGCTCTGCTTTCTTAATTGCTTCCAGATCGGGGAGGTATTTGGAAGAGGTTTTATGAGGGGAATTTGTTTTTGGTAATATATTTTTTTCTAGTTGTTCAGTTGCAGTTTTAGAAGTTTTTGTAAAAAAATTTTGACTAGTTCGTAAATTTTTGATAGAAGTTTGCTTAAACAAAATAGACCCTCCTTATTGACAGTATTTGTGACAAATAAGGATTTTTTTGGAACTCTTTTTTTATTATTATACCTTAAAATTACTTTGGTGTAAATAATCAACAAATCTCGGCTGGTAAAATTAGTATTTCAAAAATTTGTTAGGTGGTTTTGGTAACTAATTTTTGCTGGGGACGGTTAAGTCTTGATGGGATTTTTTCACAATATTTATAGTCAAAGTAGGGTTTTTGTGTTATAATTAGTTATAGATTACATATTTAACGCACTTTGTCTATGAGAGTAAAAATATTTTTGTCAAGTAATTTGTTTTAGAGGTAAGGGGTGTATATAGGGATGGATATTTCTAATAAAAAGGTAATAATTACAAATTATGATTATGAAATGGCAGGACTTGTGTACGCAGGTCAATTAGAATCATTGAATATTAGTAGACAGGCTTACGAACGAAAAAAAATAAAGGAAGCGAAGGAAGAAGAAGCAAAAAAACAACAAAGCATTGAACAGCTAAATCCTAAGTCACCATCAGACGTAAATCCAACGAATACGCCCCCTGATAATTCTAATAAGATTCCATCTAGCAAAGTTAGACCACCAATACCAATGATGCAACAAGGTATGTAGAAATAAAAAAATAACAAATCCTAAACCATCTATATCCCTACAAAACAAGCCGTCTTCCCTTTAGTAACTACTTCAGGAAAAACGGCTTCTTTATTATATCAGCTAACTATTAAAACAGGTTCTATTGGATCAGATCCTTAGCTTTTAAAAACTCTTCGGCCACGTCCGCTATTTCTTTTTTTTCTACCTCGGCTTTATAGTTTAATTGTTGCATTTCTTCTTCAGTAATTTGGTTAGCCAGTTTGTTTAAAACATCAGCAACTTTTGGATGTTTATCTAGAATTTCAGTTCTAATTATGGGGGCAGGGTAATAGGGGGGGAAGAATTGTTTATTATCCTCAAGAATACGCAGATTATACTTAATTAACTGGCCATCAGTTGAATAAGCATTGG
>JANQHU010000376.1 GCA_028282485.1 Bacillota bacterium | reverse complement strand
TTTTTTATTGCCCAAAGCTATTGATATTTCAAGGTTCTTCTCGCTTTATTTAAGTGCGAAAGTTGAATTATTGAGATAATAACTATTAAAAAGTTAAATTAAAAAAGAGGGGCTATTTTAATGGGAAAACCAGTAATTGTGATTATGGCCGGAGGGCGAGGCGAGCGTTTTTGGCCCCGTAGCCGTCGGTCTTTTCCGAAACAATTAATTCCGTTAATTGGGGAGACTTCCCTATTACAGGATACCTTTCAAAGAGTTCGAGAACTAACGGATCTGGAACGGATTTTTGTAGTTATTAATCAGGATTACCAAAAAGAAGTAAGTGGCCAACTAAGGCTTTTGCCAAAAGAAAACATCATTGTGGAACCTGAAGGCCGAAATACGGCCCCTTGTATTGCTTTAGCCGCTACTTACATCAAAAAACGATTTTTAAATGAAGATCCGCCGGTAGTGATTCTACCGAGTGACTCTTTGGTATTGGATGTGGAAAAATTACGTTCCTATTTAAAGACGGGAATCAGCTTTGTAGAAAAATTAGGAATTGGTTTGATTTATGGAACAAAGCCCAACCGACCGGAGACTGGTTTTGGGTATATTGAGCTTGGCCCAGTTCGTGAGGAGCTTAATTTAATCTATTGTCATGAAGTGGCCGCTTTTAAAGAAAAGCCTAATTATGCAACGGCCAAAGAATATATTGCCAACAGTAAGTATATGTGGAATGCTGGAATCTTTGTTTGGGGTTTAAAAGGGTTAATGCACGAGTTTGAACTGAATCAACCGGAGATTGCGGCGGGAATGAAGCAATTTGGTGCTTATATTGGTTTACCGGAAGAAATGAATAAGTTGACAGAGATGTATGGAAATCTACCTGCCATCTCGTTTGATTATGGAATTTTAGAAAAGACCACAAAGCTAGGGGTGATTCCGGCTAGTA
Source organism: Bacillota bacterium (assembly GCA_028282485.1). Taxonomy (GTDB): domain Bacteria; phylum Bacillota; class UBA4882; order UBA8346; family UBA8346; genus JANQHU01. The sequence continues at coordinate 14,915 of JANQHU010000376.1, read as the reverse complement.
TTGGGTGGGATGATTTGGGTAGTTGGGGTGCTTTGGAACGATTACTGCCCAAAGATAAAGCCGATAATGCTGTTCAAGGAAATTTTTGCGGAGTGGATACTAGTGGTTGTGTGGTTTATAGTCCGCAAAAGATGGTAGCTACCTTGGGAGTACAAGATTTAGTAATTGTCGAGACCGAAGATGCTTTATTGGTCGCTGCTAAAGATAAAACGCAAGAGATTAAAAAGATTATTGAAAAATTAGCTAAAGAAAATAGAGAAGATTTATTATAGGAGTGTAGAAAGATGAAACACGTTTTTAGAGAGTATGATGTACGAGGGGTAGTAGATAAAGATCTAACTGCCGAATTTGTTAGTGAGTTTGGCAAGGCTCTTGCCACTTTTTATCGGAGGCGAAAGGTACAGGCTATTAGTATTGGTTATGATGCGCGGGTAAGCTCCATTCATTTTCGGGATCTGCTGAGTAAAAGTCTGCTGGAATCAGGGATTAACGTACATATTATTGGTTTATGCCCTACTCCATTAGTTTATTATTCGGTTTTTAAGTTGCCGATTGAGGGAGGGATTATGATTACTGGGAGTCATAATCCGCCTAATGAAAATGGGTTTAAAATTTGTTTAGGGAAGACTACGATTTACGGGGAAGAAATTCAAGAAATATATGAAATTATGCAAGCGAAAGACTATCATCAAGGAAAAGGAGCTCTAGTAAAAGAAGAAAATCTGCTGGAAGCTTATATTACGGAAATTAAGGGTAAAATTAAGCCTGGTACCAAACCCTTAAAAGTAGTGATTGATGCTGGTAATGGGACGGGGAATATTATTGCCGCTAAACTTTATCGGGAGTTAGGTTTTGAAGTAATTGAGCTTTTTTCCAAGCCTGATGGCACTTTCCCCAACCATCATCCCGATCCGACGATGCCTGAGAATTTGGAGGACTTAATTAAGACCGTCCAAAAACACCAAGGGGATTTGGGAATTGCTTTTGACGGTGACGGTGACCGCCTGGGGGTAGTTGATTGCCAGGGGCGAGTCCTTTGGGGCGATCAACTGATGATTATTTTTGGCCGGGAAATTATTAAAGAGAATCCCGGAGCGAAGATTATTGGGGAAGTAAAATGTTCCCAACTAATGTATGACAAAATTAAAGAGTTTGGTGGGACGCCGATTATGTGGCGCGTCGGACATTCTTTAATCAAAGCCAAAATGAAAGAAGAAGGGGCTTTGTTAGCAGGGGAAATGAGCGGACACCTCTTCTTTGCCGATCGGTATTATGGCTATGATGATGCAGTTTATGCCGGGGTGAGAATCTTGGAATTACTTTCACAAGCCACAAGCCCGGCGCTCTGTGAAATGGTGGATAATCTGCCGAAAACTTTTGTAACCCCGGAAATGCGCTTTGATTGTCCTGAGGAGAAGAAATTTCGAGTGGTCGAAGAGTTAGCGGAAAGGTTCGCTAAAGATTATGAAGTTATTACCGTTGACGGAGCCAGAATCATCTTTCCGGAAGGCTGGGGGTTAGTCAGGGCTTCTAATACTCAACCGGTCTTAGTAATTCGCTTTGAGGCAGCCTCCAGTGAGGACTTATCTAAAATTCGTTACCGAGTGGAGAGTGTTTTACAAGAGTTAGTGTAAGAATCTTATTAATCTATTAAAATATAGAATAAAGTGAAATTTATCAAAGAAGATCAAAAAGCGAAAAAAAGCCTTTTTTCGTCAATGATCTTCTTTTTTTTGCCTAAGACTAGTTTTAGCTAAACTTTTTTAAAAACCTGCCGATTATTTATTAAAGAAATTACCATAGTTTCATAATTGAATAATAACTGCTAGAAGGTGGTTTAAATGTTTTATCGGGTGTTTGGCGAAAGTGCAACTCGGATGTTGGAAAAAGCCATGGATACGGCTAACCTTCGCAGTCAGTTAATTGGTCAAAATGTAGCTAATGTTAACACCCCCGGTTATAAACGGTTGGATGTTAACTTTGCTGCGGTTTTAGATGAGCAGACGCAGCAGGCGCTTCCTTTAGCAATCAGTAATGGGAAGCATTATTCTCATTCAAATTTAGCGAGCCCTGCTGCGCCGCCAATCATTCGGGATAACCAAACGGCTACCCGAGCGGATGGCAATAATGTGGATGTCGAGTATGAGATTGCGCAGATTGCGCAAAATTCTTTGTACTTCCAAGCAGTCACTTCCTCTTGGAAAAAGCATATGAATAAATTGCGTTTAGCTATTGATGGCAGGGGTTGAGTATGGAGCTCTTTCGAGACTTTAATATTAGGGCTAGTGGTTTAACGGCCGAACGGCTACGAATGGATTTAATCTCAAATAATATTGCTAATGCCAACACTACTCGAACTAAAGAGGGTGGCCCTTATCAACGGCAGATTCCGATTTTTGGAGAAGTTTTAGAAACCGTCCATAATGGGCCAGGCACACCAGAAAATCGGCCTGGGGGAGTTAAAGTGCTACAAGTAACTAGTCCCCAAACCCCGCCTCGTTTGGTCTATGATCCGTCTCATCCCGATGCCAATGGGGAGGGTTATGTTGCTTATCCTGATATTAACGTGGTTAGTGAGATGGTCAACCTAATTTCCGCTAGCCGTGCTTATGAAGCAAATATCACGGCCTTTAATGCGGCGAAGGATATGTTTCGGGCTACCTTAGACCTGGGGCGGCGTTGATCATTTTTGCTGCTCTTTGCAACTAGTTAACTTAAAATAACAAATAATTAGCAACGGAGGCTGATTTTGATGAATATTCGTTCGTTAGCTCCCGATTCCTTATTAAATGAAGGCAAAATCTCAGATTTGACTTCTGATAAGACGACTCCAGGGGGGGCTTCCTTTGAACAAGTATTGGGAAATGCTCTGGATCAAGTGAATAATTTACAGCTCCAATCGGCAGCCGTAGATGAAAAATTAGCGGCCGGGCAGTTGGAATATCTCCACCAAGCGGTAGTACTGGGTGAAAAAGCTGAAATGGCTTTGCAATTGACCATTCAGGTTCGTAATAAAGTATTAGAAGCGTATCAAGAGTTAATGCGAACCCAGTTGTAAATATGAACAAAAGAGCCTTGCCAGAGCTAGATAAAGTGACACAAGGCTTTTTTGCTGGGGCTTAACTGGAAGTTGACTATTGTTTTCCGAGACTTGCGATCTCGGTTTTGTTGTTTCTTTTAAATTTCCAAAAGTGGAGGTTCTGATTTTGAAAGAATTAGTGGAACAGTTAAAGAATCTCTGGAACCAAATGGATAAAAATAAGCGAATTTTTATGGTAGTTCTCCCGCTGCTAATCTTAATCTTATTGGTAATGATGATCCTGTGGATGAGTTCACCTAAGTACGAGCTCCTTTACGGGCGGCTCACCGAGCAGGACCGGAGTGAGATCATTGCTAAGTTAGAAGAAATGAAGGTTCCTTATAAAATTACCGTTAGTGGGGGAATTGAAGTTCCCAATGCGGCTTCGGTACGGGCTAACCTGCTGATGGCGGGTATTCCCCACGGTGGGGTGGTTGGTTGGGAAGTCTTTGATAAATCCTCTTTTACCACTACGGATTTTAATAATGCCATCAATCGCCAACGAGCCATATCTGGAGAATTAACCCGAACCATTCAGCGAATTAACGGCATTATTGATGCTAAAGTATTGTTAAATATTCCCAATTCTTCGGAATATTTATTTGCCGATGATAAACCGGAAGGGACTGCCTCAGTTCAGTTACAACTCCGCATGCCGGGAGTTTTAAGTGAAGCTCAAGTTGAAGCAATTGCAAACCTGGTGGCCGCCAGTACAGGAGTTAAGCCGGAAAGTGTAACTATCGTTGATAATTATGCTAATGATTTAACGGCGATGTTACGGATTAAAAACGGTCCCAAGAAGGGATTGCGGGCGACTACCAATATGTTTGCCGCCAAACTGCAATACGAAAATCAGTTAGAAGCCAGGACCGAGAGTATGTTGACTAAAGTCTTCGGCTTTAATAAGACCATTGTCCGTATTAATGCCGAATTGGATATGGATTACAAAGAGATTAAAAGCCAGAGTTTTGGCGATAAAGGGGTTCCCCGGAGTGAGCAAGAACGCACTGAGACTACGAAGAGTAATGGGAGTACCAATAACGGAGCTCCCGGAACGGATTCCAATATTACCACTTATCGCGTTGGGCAGAGTGGTTCTAACAATTTGCAAGTGGAAAAAACGGATCGCACTGTTAATTATGAAGTAAATAAAACAGAAGAATTTCGGATTGCGGCCCCTGGCCGAGTGAAACGCTTGACCGTTGGTATTTGGATTGATGGGGAGCTCCAAGCAAATGTGAAGCAGAAAGTAATTAATACCATTGGAGCTTCGTTAGGAATTTTAGAAACTCGGGGCGATAAATTAACCGTGGAGTCGATGAAATTCACCCCCATGGAACCGATTACGGGTAGTCCGGAAGGGGAGATTCCCTGGTTAACCATCGTCTTAGTTTTAGGTGGAGTGATTTTAATCATGGCCGGTTTCTTTATGAAATCTTTAATGTCGCGCAAAAAGAAACAAGAAAATGCCGACGCGGCGGCTGCAGCTACTACGGCGCAAGTGGGAGCGAATATTGATGCGACCACCGAAGATGGGACGGGTGAAAATAACAAGATTAAAATTGATCTTTCTCCCGAAGAGAAAGCGAGACGAGAAAGTGTTCAAGCTATTGAAAAATGGGCGCGAGAAAAGCCCGACGAAGTGGCTATTTTACTAAAAGCCTGGATATCCGAAGATTGATTTTGAGGGGTGAATTATTGTGCCAAAGCATAGTCAGGAAATGACCGGAAAGCAAAAGGCAGCTATCCTCCTAATTACCTTAGGAACTGATGCCTCGGCCGGGATCCTAAAATGTTTAAGAGAAGACGAGATTGAAGAATTAACCATGGAGATTGCCAATCTCCGGCGGGTGGCGCCCATGGTAAAAGATAAAGTAATTGAAGAATTCTTTCAAATGTGTGTGGCCCAGGAATATATCCTTTCCGGAGGAATTGATTACGCCCGGGAGATTCTAGAAAAGGCAGTGGGTAATTCCAAGGCCCAGGATATTATCGGCAAGTTGACCGCCTCTTTGCAAGTGCGGCCCTTTGATTTTGCTCGTAAGACAGAACCAAGCCAGTTGTTAAATTTTATTCAAAACGAGCATCCCCAAACCATCGCCTTAGTAATGGCTTATTTAACTGCGGAGCAGTCCGGAATTATTTTGTCAGCCTTGCCTCCGGCCCAACAAGTGGAAGTGGCCAAACGTATTTCGACTATGGATCGAACCTCCCCGGAAGTCTTAAAAGAGGTAGAATTAATTTTGGAAAAGAAACTCTCCTCTTTTGTGATGCACGATTTTTATATGGCTGGGGGAGTGGAAGCGGTAGTAGAAATCTTAAACCGGGTGGATCGGGGTACAGAAAAGACGATTTTGGAGACTTTAGCCGAAGACGATCCCGAGTTAGCCGATGAGATTAAGAGTCGCATGTTTGTCTTTGAAGATGTGGTCTTGTTGGATAGCCGTTCTATTCAACGTTGTTTACGGGAAGTGAACCCCAAGGATTTGGGAATGGCTTTAAAGACTTCCAGCGAAGAAGTAAAAGACCTGATTTTAACGAATATGTCAAAACGGGCTGCCGATATGTTGAAAGAAGATATGCAGGCTATCGGACCGGTCAAATTGCGTGATGTGGAAGAAGCCCAATCGAAGATTGTCAATATTATTCGTCAATTAGAAGAGTCGGGAGAGATTACCATTGCCCGCGGCAGTAAGGAGGAAGAGTTAATTGTCTAGAATTATTAAATCAACCCAGTGCATCATTGAAAATGCCCCTTGTGCCGTTGATATTGATAAAGCAATCGAAAATTTGCCTCCTCCAGAGATAGAGAAGGAAGATGAAATAAATCAGGAGGAATTACGGACGGAAATCGCTCGAGAAAAAGAAGAGATCTTAGGTAAAGCCCGTCAAGAAGTAGCGACAATGAAAGAAAAGGCGACCCAAGAAGTCGATAAGATCAAGGCTGCCGCCCAAAAAGAAGCCTTAGCAATCAAAGAAAAAGCAGCCGTTGAAGGTCGAGAAGCCGGTTATCAGGAGGGTTTAGCCACTGCTAAAAACGAGCAACTTACTAATTTAACAGGGGCTATCGAACTGGTGGGAGAGACGCAAACTAGCTTGGCCGAACGTCTAGCTGCTTCTGAAGCAGAATTGTTGCGACTGGCCCTGGCAATAGCCGAAAAAATAGTGGAGACGGAATTACAAACCAAACCGGCCCAGATCGTCGCCATTGTCCGGCAGGCTTTAAAGAAGGTGGAGACTGCTAGTAAAGTCCAAATTCGGATTAATCCCGAAGAACTGGCCTTCCTGGAAGAAAGTCAAGCAGCTTTAAACGCCACTTTTAGCCTACCGAAGCAGATTAGTTTGCTTGCAGATCCGGCTATTGATAAAGGCGGTTGCTTTATTGATACTGAATGCGGCCAGGTAGATGCCCGGCTCCAAAGCCGTTTAGAGCTCTTAACTCAAGAATTATTAAAGGTGGGAAAAAATTAATGGGAAAGCTGATTACTTTACCACCTTTTACAGTGGAGAAATATTTACAAGCAATTGAGCCAGTTGAAACAATCCGTTGTTGCGGCCGAGTTAATCAGATTGTAGGGCTCACTATTGAAGCAGAGGGACCGGAGGCTAATTTAGGAGAATATTGTTTAATCAAGATTAAACAAACTGAGTCGCTCTTACCAGCCGAAGTAGTTGGCTTCAAAGAGGGTAGAGTCTTACTAATGCCTCTCGGAGATATGACCGGCTTGAGTCCGGGGTGTGAGATTTTAGCTACCGGTAATAGTTTGCAGGTAGAGGTGGGAGAAGCTTTGCGGGGGCGAGTCTTGGATGGTTTAGGTAATCCTTTGGATGATCACGGGCCTCTCAATACCGGAAGCTTTTACCCTCTGAATGCGGCCCCACCCAATCCTCTGAATCGGCCCCGGATTAAGGAGCCCCTAGCCATGGGGGTTCGAGCCATTGACGGTTTGTTAACTTGTGGCAAAGGTCAGCGGGTGGGAATCTTTGCCGGGAGTGGTGTAGGAAAAAGTACCCTCTTGGGAATGATCGCCCGCAATACTGAGGCGGATATTAATGTGATCGGACTCATCGGGGAGCGGGGCCGGGAGGTACGGGAATTTATTGAAAGGGACTTGGGAAGTAAGGGTTTAGAGAGATCAATTCTCGTAGTAGCCACCTCTGATCAACCCTCCCTAGTGCGTCTTAAGGGAGCTATGGTAGCTACAGCCATCGCCGAATATTTCCGGGATCAGGGTAAAAATGTGATGTTGATGATGGACTCGGTGACCCGCTTTGCTATTGCCCAAAGAGAGGTGGGTTTGGCTATTGGAGAACCCCCTACTACCAGGGGTTATACTCCTTCGGTTTTTGTTTTATTACCCCGGTTATTAGAACGCTCCGGAACATCGGCGGCAGGAAGCATTACTGGTTTATACACTGTATTAGTAGAAGGTGATGATCTCAATGAGCCCATTGCTGATGCTGCCCGGGGAATTTTAGACGGCCATATTGTGCTTTCCCGGGAGTTAGCTCATAAAAACCATTACCCAGCTATTGATGTCTTGAGTAGTGTCAGTCGGTTGATGAATGAACTAGCCCTACCGGAACATTTGGAGGCTGCGGGAGAATTGCGCCATATCTTAGCGACCTACCGTGATAATCAGGATTTAATTAATATTGGGGCGTATAACATGGGAAGTAACCCCCAAATCGATAAAGCAATTCGCATGATTAATAAAGCTAACACCTTTTTAAAACAAAAAACCGATGAGAAACTGCCTTATCAGGAGATTATGAGTCAATTAATTGCCGAAATGGGCTCGCCGAAGAAAAAATAATGAAAAAATTTATTTTTAAATTAGAAACAGTTTTAAAGGTTAAGATCAGGGCCGAAGAATTAAAAAAAGAAGCCTTAAGAGCAGCCGAGCAGTTGGCAGCAGAGGCAACTCAGGAATTAGCCGCTTGTGAAGAGAAAGCGCGGTTAGCCCAGGCTGATTACCAGAAACGCTTAGAAGGGCGCTTGCAACCACAACTGTTACTGGAGTATCAAAGATATGGAGCCTTTTTAAACGGGGAGATTCAAAGGGCTGCTACGGTCTTGCAAGAAGCTAATCAAAAAGTAACCACGGCGCGAGAATCATTAATCACGGCTACTAAAGAACGGAAAGCTTTGGAAAAATTAAAAGAAAAAGCTTATCAAGATTATTTACAAAAGGAATTAAGGGAAGAGAATAAGTTTTTAGACGAGTTAGGAACCGGCCGGTACCTGCGTCGGGAAAATAATTCTTAAAGCCTAAGAAGAACGGGAGGGATCAAGATTTATGTTACGCTTTTTCTTAGGGTTTTTTACCGCATTTTTTATCTTAGCCGTAGGAGTCTGGTCTTTATGGGTGATGGAAGAATTTGAGTTGTTAGAATCCAAAAAGTTAATTTTACAAATGGTCGGTAATTATCCGGAGTTAGATGATTTACCCACTAGTTATGAACTGGGAAAGAAGTTAGGCGTTTTATTTAAAGAATGGCGGAGGGAGTTAGAGGTTGTCAGTGATCAACTCAAATATCGGGAAGAAAAGCTGAAGAAAGAACAAGCCGCTTTAAAGAAAGAAAAAAAATTTGTACAGCAAGAATTAAAAAAATATGAGGCTTTAAAGAAAAAGGGGGCGACCTCAAAGTATGCTACAGGAGCCCTTTCTCCCGAAGAAGAATCCAAGGTCAAGCAATTTTTAATTGAAGTCGGTTCCATGAAACCCGAAAAAGTGGCTTTAGTACTCCAGCAGCTTTCGGAAAGAGCAGTTTTTATGATTTTTGAACAATTACAACAGCGACAGGTGGTCAAAATTATGGAGCTTTTACCAGCGGACTATTTAGCAAAATTGACTCGCAGTAAAATTAAAAGATATCGGGGGAATTAATAGCCTTGTAATTTATGTTTTTAAAATAAAAAAATGGCAATTGGAGGTTTTTTTCAAAAAAAGCCTATACTTGGAAGAAAATTTGGCCGATAAACTTAATAGAGAATTCAAGGAGGGAGTAGATGTGGCTGAAGAGGCAAAAGTACCTTCCGGTCCAGGCGAAAATCCCAATAAAGGATTAAAAGGGATGATTATTATTTTTAGCTTTGCCTTTTTAATTACGGTGATTATTGCCAGTACGGTTTTGATTATCTTTTTAAAAGAAAAAGAGAGTCAAGAAGCTAAAAATAAAACTAAAACAGAGCATAAAAAAGACCAAAAAAAAGAAGCCCATAAGAAAAAAGAATTAGGAATAATCGTTGATATTGGTGATGAAGTAATTGTCAATGTGAAATCAACTGATGAGAATCCCCATTATTTAAAAATTAAAGTATCTTTAGAAGTAAAGGAGATCCATCACGGTAAGGATAAAAAGGATAGTGGTGGTGGTCATGGTGGTGGCCACGGCGGTGGGGGTGCTACCGTTGAGGAAATTGAGAAGCGCAAACCCCAAATTCGGGATCTCTTAATTAGGATTTTAACCACCAAAATGAAAGAAGAAATTGAAGAAAAAGCAGGTAAGGACCGAATTCGTAAAGAAATGATAACCGAGGCTAATAAGTTTTTAACTACCGTGAAAATCCAAAATGTATTTTTTGAAGAATTTTTAATTCAATAGATATAATAAAGGAATATCTCTCATGGAAGTTTAAAGAATCCATCTATCTCCTGTGTATTGCGGGAGATTTTTTATTTTGGAATCAAGCTTTCCAGGTTGTTATTTCCTCAAATTTTCGATATACTATTCTTATTGAAGATGAAATAGTAGAAAAATAAGCATTTTGTTAAAAAAAAAGGAGCAATGGTCATGTCTGAGAAGAAGAAACTGCCGATAGGGGTAAGTGATTTTGCAGAGATAATTAAAGAAGGATACTATTTGATTGATAAGAGTTTCTTAATTAAAGAAATAATTAATGATGCAAGTAAGATTATACTTTTACCACGACCGCGGCGGTTTGGAAAGACTTTGAATATGAGCATGCTCAAGTATTTTTTTGAGCGGCAGCCGGATGGGAGTAATCATTGTGAGCTATTTCAGGAATTGGCCATCTGGCGGGAGCCTGACTGCCGGAATTACTGCGGGCAATACCCGGTGATTTTTTTGACCTTTAAAGACGTGAAGATGACTAATTATGCAGAAACATTGCGCAAGATTAAAAAGCTAATTAGTGAACTTTTTCAACAGCACCAGTTTTTAGTAGCCGAAAATACCTTAAATAGTTACGAAAAAAATTTTTTTGAGAAAATTATGGATATGACAGCAGAGAAAGGTGATTATGAAGATAGTCTTAGAAAGCTTTCGGAATACCTGACTCGTTTTTATCAAAAGAGAGCCATTATTATTATTGATGAGTACGACACACCCATTCAGAGTGCCTACCACTACCGTTATTTTGAGGAACTAATGCCTTTTATCCGTAATTTATTCTGCGGCGGACTGAAAGATAATGAAAATTTGGAGAAGGGAATCTTAACGGGGATCCTGAGGGTAGCCAAAGAAAATATCTTTTCCGGGTTAAATAACCCGAATGTAGCCACCATTCTGGATCTGCGATATAGTGAGTATTTTGGTTTTACGGCAGAAGAAGTAGCAGTAGCTTTAAATGATTATCCCTTAGCGGTAAGTCCTGCCGAAATCAAACGTTGGTATAACGGATACCTCTTTGGGGAGACAGTGATCTATAATCCCTGGTCGATTATTAATGCTTTGTACCATGACCGTTCCCAAAGGCTCAAACCCTACTGGGTAAATACCTCTAGTAATGATTTGATTTACGAGTTAATTACCCGTGGGGGAGCGGAGCTCAAAAATAATCTAGAACTACTGATCCAAGGAGAGACCATTGAGAAGACCATCGTGGAGAATATTGTGTACCACCAGATTGAGAAAGATAGCACTAATGTCTGGAGCCTCCTTCTTTTTAGCGGTTACCTAAAAGTAGTCGCCAGCTATTCTTCGGAAGACGAAGGATTAATCTGCCATTTAGCCATTCCCAATAATGAAGTGCGGCTTTTATACCGGCAGATTATCAAAAGTTGGTTTAGCGAGAGCATTTATAATGATAAATACGAACTATTGAAAAAGAGTTTAATTAGCAATGATTTGAAGACTTTTGAAAAGATCCTTAAAGAATTCGTGCTCAAGACCTTTAGCTACTTCGTTCCTACGGGATCCGAGAGTGAGAAGGTCTATCATGCCTTTGTCTTGGGCTTATTAATCTCCCTCAACGACCAATACGAGGTGAAGTCGAACCGGGAGAGTGGCTACGGCCGCTACGACGTAATGATTATCCCCCGGGAGCCCCAAGGGAAAACGGGATATCTTTTTGAATTTAAAAAAGTGGAGCCGGAGGAAGGGGAAGACCTGGAGAAATGTGCCGCCGTAGCCTTAGAGCAGATTCAGGAAAAGCAATATGCCACCGAACTGAAAGAGCGAGGCGTAAGCCAGATTTTAGAGATTGGGGTGGCTTTTGAGGGAAAGAAGGTGCTGCTGCGATGGCGGCCCAGGAATGAATCATGAGGATATAACTGTTACTTTTATTTGAATATTGTAAATTAACGATAATCGCCGTGGCTAAAAAGCGCGGCGATTATCGATCTGAATTCGAAAAGAAATTTCATTTGCCGCTAATCAATACTTTCATTTGCTCCGATAATAAAAGTGAAAGGAGGTGAAAAGTAAATGGCAGAAGTTTTTTTAAATTTTCCCTTAGTCAGTAATTTGCAAGCCGGGGAAAAAAGCCTCGAAAAATCTCTTTCAAACCAAGCTACTTTTTTATTAGAAGGAAAAGATTTTAGCCAAATTTTTGGTGGGATACTTGAGGAGAGTAGCCAGCTCAGTTGCCAGAACGAGGCTCTGGCTGTTTTGACTAAAAGTGCTGCACCAGAGACGGAGCGTGAGCAGTTAGCTGTGTTGGAGGGAATAAGCGAAAGTTTAGTAGCTGAGAAAGTAATTCCGGCCGAGTCTGAAATTGCCGAAACTTGGTCCAAGGAGATTGTCAATCAAACCCAGATGCCTTTAGTTAATCCAAATCTGCAATTAGCAGAGCTGGCTGCTGTATCACCAAGAGAAAGTGGTAATCTGGTAACGGACAATAATTACGAACGAGAAATCGTTTTACAAACATTACCAAAATCCGAACAATTAAGCGCCGCTAGTATTGGTGACGAAAAAGGAATCTTTGTTATTAATGCTACTAACCCCAAAAGTAACCCGGAAGTAAGGTTAGTTACGGAAGAGAAAGTTTCTATCCTTGAGAAGATGCCAGAAAGGGAAGCAACTTTGCCGCCCGAGGCTATCTTCGGTAGTAAACAAGTTTCTCTCGATAATGAGGTAATCAATCAGCCTAATTATAAAGCGATCACTTCCGAAGAAATAGTTAGTCAAGAAGTTCTTTCCGCTAAATTAGTTTCAAAGGATTTCGATCCTCGCCCAACCGCTTTTGTTAATGATCCCGAAGTAAATCTGAAAGAAAATCTTAATCTGAGACCCGTAGCTACCGTTAGCACTCCTGGTGCAACTAAGATTTGGGCTCCTGCTGAAAAAGTAAATCCGGAATTAGTTACTGCTGATATCTTGCCACCCCCAAATCGGAAAATTCAAGTTAACCAATCCAATAAAGGGAATCAATCTACTCAAGCCGCTGGAGGCCCGGCAGTTGATTTTTCGAATACGCAAAGTGAAGTAAGTAAGCAGAGAGAAGTTAATATTTTTTCAAATGAATCTTTAGAGTCTGGGGTAACTAATAATTTAGTTAAGCAAGATTTAGTAACTAAAACTAAACCTTCGGCACAAAAGACTGGTAATCCTCCTAGGGAAGAGCAGGTGTCTCATGCCCCTCAATTGGTAGAGGCTACTCCTGAAGGCGAAAAGGATTTGTCAAGGAGTAAACCCTTGGCGATCCAACCGCAATTGGTTTCCCAGGCGGCTATGAAATCACTAGAAAAGTTAGGAGCTGACCCAAAAACGGCCTCTGTGGCAGGAGTTACTAATCTGGCCGAGGGGGTCAGAGTAACTGAGGCACCAAAAATAACACCACCAATGAAGCCTAGTAATCCAAAAGTCGTTTTTGCGAAGGAGAGTCAGACGGTTATCAGTCCCCGTACTAGAGATATGGCAACTCCGGAAGCAGTAGTTGACATGGAAGTAACGCCCAATCTTGTCTCTCCGAATAGTTTAGTCACTAAAGAAGTTAATTCCGAGGGGTTTCTTCCCTTTGCGGGAAAGATTAGTTCGATAGGAGACGAGCTGGTAGCAGCGTCGGAGCATTCCGAAGTTTCTAGCTTAGATCTTACTACTAATTCGTTAGAGAAATCCGTTTCTGATCATGTAACAGGAGCTTCCCTAACTAAAGGAGAACGATCTTTACCTGTGAATCGGGAACAACTATTTGAACAAATGGTGGAAAGAACTAAAATAATGGTCCATAACGGTCAAAACGAAATGGAAATTAGTCTGAAACCGGATCACTTAGGTAGGTTGCAATTTCGCTTGAGTGTAGAAAATCATTTGGTGACCGCCAATTTTGTAGCGGAATCTGCCCAAGTTAAGGAAGTAATTGAGAGTAATTTGGCTCAGTTAAAGCAACAACTCCAAGAAGCAGGAATCACCCTTGATGCCTTTTCAGTTTCTGTAGGCGGAGAAAAAACAAACAAAGAAGGTTTGCCCCAAGCTTGGCACCAGCAAAACGGTCATTCCCAGCAAAGAAAAGGTTCCTGGTCGGAGGAGTCTGCTAGCCCTGATGAAGAAAGTACCCGGGAGCTGAGGCGGCAAGGGAATATGGCTTCTGGAAGAGCAGTTGATTTGATGGCATAACAGAAGAATTGGGTAATATTAAAATGGAGGTGAAGCAAAGATGTCTGTAGAAGGTATTAAAAATTTATTTACTCCAAATACCAATTTTACTCAGCGAGAAATCAAAAAAGACCTGGGCAAAGATGAGTTTTTAAAGATATTATTGACTCAGTTGCAAAATCAGGATCCCTTAAATCCCTTGAAAGACCAAGAGTTTATTGCTCAAATGGCGCAATTCACCAGCCTGGAGCAGATGCAAAACCTAGCCGAAACTTCCCAAATTCAGCAAGCTACTTCCCTAATTGGCCGTGACGTGAAAGCGGAAGTGATCCGAAATGGGATGTCTGAGTTAACTTATGGGCAAGTAATTGCCGTACATCATGACGGGGAAGAGCCAATCCTTACTTTAGAGGGAGGCGGGACCGTAGCCCTTTCCAAAGTAGAGAGCTTTTTTGGTAGTGACGGAGTACTCCAAGAAGCCTTAGGTTATATGGGCCAGAATGTATATGTTCGGGAGTACGACGCCATGGGCCAAGAGATTGGTCACTATGAGACTAAAATTACTAATGTTTTAGAGGGGAATAACGGTAGAGTTCAATTACAAACTCAAAGCGGCGAAATGGTTGAATTAAAAGATATTTGGAATTTAGCGCAAAACTAAGCAGGATTCGCCTCTAATGCTTTTAAATTAATAAGTATCGAAAAAAGCTTATGGAGGTTTACCAAATGGATGAAAAGATCTTTATTAGGCCCCCGGAGATCGGTGGCATTACCTCGCGGCCGGGAGCCCAAGCTCCGTCTCAAAAAGAAAAAACAACTAATTTTGCAGAGGTCTTGCAACAAGAACTGGTCGGCCAAGCAGAAATTAAATTTTCGGCCCATGCCCTAAGGCGGTTGCAGTCGCGGCAAATTGAAATGGGAGCCGATAATCTTCAAGAGCTAAAGGAGGCGGTTAATAAAGCAGAAGCTAAGGGCGCCAGAGAATCCTTGATTTTAATGGATAAGTTGGCTTTGGTAGTCAGTGTTAAAAATCGGACGGTCATTACAGCGG
>JANQHU010000368.1 GCA_028282485.1 Bacillota bacterium | reverse complement strand
CAGATTTTACCCCAAATAAATCAGGCCTTAATAGTGGATATTGATAAAGATCAGAAGAATGAAGTAGTAGTTATTTATAAAACGGGTAGTATTAGTATTTTTGAGAATGCCAAAAATAATCTGGTGGCCGTCTGGTCCACTTATATTTGGGGAAGAGTTCTCGGGGTGGCTAGCGGTGACTATAATCAAGACGGGGCAACGGAAGTTTTTTATAGTACTACTAACCGGATGACTTTTGCCTTAAGGTGGGATCAGAGGACCCATAAGTATAAGGTTAACGCCATTCCTTTTAAATACGGAATTGAAAGAATGACTTTTGCCAAATTTAATAATCAAGAGCAGCTCTACGCGGTGGATACTTCCGGCAAGCTCCACATAAGCCGCTATTCCTCAAAAACCGGTTGGTGGCAAGAGAGTTTTAGCGAGAGT
The DNA here is from genome assembly GCA_028282485.1 of Bacillota bacterium. Lineage (GTDB taxonomy): Bacteria > Bacillota > UBA4882 > UBA8346 > UBA8346 > JANQHU01. Next base: position 7,268 of record JANQHU010000368.1, on the reverse strand, counting down.
TTAGGAATGAGAATGGCTGAGATTATCAAGCCGATTCAGGAGGGGGAAATTAAATTTTGGGGATTAAATCGGGTCTTGCTGGAGCTGCGGATTTATCCCTCAGATGTTTTTGTAGTTAAATACCAGGAGATGGATTATTTGCCCAACCCCCAACCAGTTTATTATCAAGGGCGGCTTTATATTGCTGCCGCGGTATTTACTAAATTTCCCGAATTAGGAGTTTCAATGACCACGGAAGCCGATGCTTATTTATTTAATTATCAAAAAGTGGAATTGAAGATTTATAAAGATCTCGGCCGCAGTCCAGAAAGCCAAGGATTAGAGGTGAATCCCCCCTATCAGATTATTAATGATCAGCTCTTTTTTCCGTTAAACTTTTACCAAGAGATCGGTCTGCCGCTATTTTTCAGCCAACCGGAGAAATGCTTTTATCTGAAGGAATCCCTAATAGATAAGGAGTCGGAAAAGTAAATTAGTAAAGCATAAAATAACTAATCCCTTCATAATTTTTTATAAATAGTTAATAAGGCCATGGTAGATAATTGATGAGGGGAGTGGAGAAATGAATTTTAATGAAGAAAGAGAATCCTTTTTACCCTTAGGAAAGATTTTTTTTGGTTCTTTTGTGGGAATTGGGTTAATTTTAGGGCAGCTACTAATTATTAATACCTTAGTCTTTTTGGGGTTTAATCAAGTAGGGAGTTGGCCGGAAAATACTTGGTATCTAATTGTGACCTACCTAGGTATTGCCAGTGGAGCAATCTTGGCCGGAATGAAGAGCTGTGAGAAAGGTTGGATTTCCGGTTTTGGGGTGGGAATCGCCAGTTGCTTAATTTTAGTGGTCTTTGCCCTACTACTAGGGCAACCAATTAATTGGGTTATTTTCTTTGGCAAGACTTTATTTGCCGGACTAGTCGGGGCCATTGGTGGAGTTATCGGGGTTAATTTAAGATAGCTTTAGATATTTTTTATTAAAGAATGCTAAAATAATTTCGGATGATTAACCAGACGTTATTTATTTTAGCATTTTATTATTAAGCAAACTAATCTTTTTCTAGAAACCTTTTGGAAGACCTCAAAAAAAGATGAAATTCCGAATTGACAAATAATGTGGTATTCGTTATAATAGATGCGTGGCGAAAATAGGGGAGTAGCTCAATTGGTAGAGCATCGGTCTCCAAAACCGGCGGCTGCGGGTTCAAGTCCTGTCTCCCCTGCCAGATTCAATCTAATTTAGCTTATAAAGCTTTTTTTTTATTGTCAAATAGAGCGGAGGCGTGTTTTAAAATGTCAGATCTAAAAGTACCGGTGGGAGTCTCGAACCGGCATTTACATTTATCCCAAAGTGATTTGGAAGTATTATTTGGCGAAGGTTATCAGTTATCAGAAATGAAGCCACTTTCCCAACCAGGACAGTATGCGGCCCAGGAAACAGTCAAAGTGATTGGCCCGAAAGGTAGTTTTCCCAAAGTACGGATTCTAGGTCCGGTTCGCCCCAGAACCCAGGTGGAAATCTCCAAAACTGATAGTTTTGTTTTAGGAGTAACCCCGCCAATTCGAGATTCGGGAGATATTAACGGTAGCGCGGCGATTATTTTGGAAGGTCCGCAAGGACGCGTTGAATTAAAAGAAGGTTTAATTATTGCCCAAAGGCATTTACATATGCACACTGATGAAGCAGCTAGCTTAGGGTTAAAAGATAAAGAATGGATCTCCATTAAACTAGAAGGAGAACGGGCCTTGACCTTTGACCGAGTTTTAGTAAGAGCTCATCCTCAGTTTGCCAGAGATCTTCATATTGATATTGATGAAGCTAATGCGGCCGGGGTGGTTACTGGTGATGGTGGGGTTATCGTGAAATAGATTTTTTTGTAAGGTGGACTGGAATAATGAGACTCATTGAGGCGAATGAAGTTAGTGAAAAATTGAAAACCATGCTTTTGGAAGAATATCCTGAAGAAGATATTGGAATCAAAGATTTTGATGGAAATATTCTCGGAGTAATAATACCAGAAAATATATATAAGTTTTTATTAGAAAAAATTGAAGAAGCAGAAGATGAAATTGATATTCAAAAAGCAAAAATGCGTCAAATGGATAAAGAATATCAAAGAGAATGAGAAGAAGGGAAAAGGGGTATTAGTAGTTGCAATTTGGGGTATTAATAGATATTTTATTATAAGTAGTAATTAAAAGTAATATTTTTTAGGAGGTTTGTTTGAAATGGCAGAAATAAATTTTGGTGGAGTGATGGAAAACGTAGTTACCCGAGAAGAGTTCCCGGTAACTAAAGCCTTGGAAGTTTTGAAAGATGAGGTTATTGCTGTTTTAGGTTATGGGGTGCAAGGTCCGGCCCAAGCTTTAAACATGAAAGACAATGGTTTTAACGTAATTATCGGACAATCCAAAAAGTTTGCTAAAGACTGGGACCGAGCCATTAGTGATGGTTTTGTACCCGGCAAAGATCTTTTTGATATTGACGAGGCTACTGCTAAAGCAACTATTGTAATGATGTTGGTCTCCGATGCTGCCCAACGTCAGATCTGGCCTCAAGTAAAAGCCAATTTACAACCAGGAGCAGCCTTATACTTCTCCCATGGTTTCTCAATTGTTTATAAAGACCAAACCGAAGTGATTCCACCAGCAAATGTGGATGTAATTTTAGTGGCCCCGAAAGGCTCGGGAACCTCCGTGCGGCGCAACTTCCTGTCGGGAGCCGGGATTAACTCCAGCTATGCGGTCTTCCAAGATACTACCGGACGGGCTACCGAACGTTGTCTCGCTGTAGGGATTGCAGTAGGTTCCGGATATTTATTCCCTACTACTTTTGAGCAAGAAGTTTATAGCGATCTTACTGGTGAAAGAGGCGTCTTAATGGGGGCCTTAGCCGGAATGATGGATGCGCAATACCAAGTATTACGGGAGAATGGTCATTCTCCTAGTGAAGCTTTTAACGAAACCGTAGAAGAATTAACCCAAAGTTTAATTCGGTTAGTAGATGAAAACGGGATGGATTGGATGTATGCTAACTGTTCAGCCACCGCCCAACGGGGAGCTTTAGACTGGCGGCCTCGTTTTAAAGAAGCGGTATTACCCGTATTTAATGAGTTATACAATAAGGTAAAAGATGGTTCTGAAACCCGCCGGGTTATTAGTTCCTGTAGCGAACCTGATTATCAAGAAAGTTTAAATAAAGAGTTAGCTGAGCTTCGTAATTCTGAATTATGGCAAACTGGTACCGCAGTGAGAGATTTGCGTCCGAAAGAGTCGGTAAAAGAGATTACTGCCGCGACTAAGGGAATTAAGGGTCGGGGTGAGGCATAGGGGGGAGTTACTTTTGAACGACCAAAAGTAACCAAAAATCGCCGGACACCTGGGTTTCCGGACCTTCCCTTATCCCACGGCTCTCCTGCCGTGGGAGCCCACGAAAAGCGTTGGGAGTCGGTCATCGTGACCGCCTCCTTCAGGGTGATGGGATGTGGGACGATGGCTAGGAGGCTTCCTGCCTCCAAGCCCCGCCTCCGGCCTCCCTGCCGGAGTGCGAGTAGGCAGGGAGTTGATTGTTTTAAGGAGCATATTATTATACTATATTTGTGGACGCCGTGGCTTGAAAGCACGGCGGTTTTTGTTTTTTGAGGGAATTTTTTAATGCTAGCTTTCAGCTATGACAATTTTTTGGTTTGAAAAATTGCCTTTAAAACTTAGCTAACTATGTTATAATAAATTTTGACAGAGCTATTATGTTAAGGGAAAAAAGGTGATTATGAATGTTAGAGGATATTGATCAAAAAAAGAATAATTTAGATAGTAAACGGCCCTTTCCCATAAATACGGTGAAGAGTATTCGGGAAAACTTGTTTTTGGAATGGACTTATAATTCCAATGCAATAGAAGGAAATACCCTTACTTTATCAGAAACCAAGGTGGTTTTAGAAGGGATAACGGTAGGGGGAAAGACTTTTAGAGAACACTTGGAAGTTATTAATCATCGCGCCGCCATCTTATATATTGAAGATATTGTATCAAAAAAAGAAGCATTTTCCCAGTGGCAAATCAAGAATATTCATCAACTGATTTTAAAAGGGATAGATGACGCGAATGCGGGAGTATATCGCAAAGAGAACGTTTTGATCGCCGGGGCGCAACATCTGCCCCCGGAGTGGTTATTAGTTCAATCAGAAATGGAGTCATTGGTAAAATGGTATGAGGGGGAAGCCAGGGTTTTGCATCCCATTACAAGAGCGAGCCTGGTTCATGTACTATTTGTAAAAATCCATCCTTTTATAGATGGAAACGGCAGAACGGCGAGATTATTATTAAATTTGGAGTTAATGAAAAATGGCTATCCGCCAATAGTAATCAAAAAAGAGCATCGCTTCCAATACTACGATGCCCTGGATAAAGCTCATACAACCAATGATTATGAAGATTTTATTAAAATTGTGGCAATTGAAGTGGAGCAAATGTTAGATTTGTACACCAAGTTAATATAAAAAATTACCCCCACTGATTTGCATTTAAAAATGACTAAAAAAGTAAATGAAAGTAAAAAGTTAAGATGTAATGTATTTTTACTTCGGCAGGAGAGCCGTGGGATAAGGGAAGGTTCCGGAAACCATAGGTGTCCGGCGATTTTTGGTTACTTTTGATCGTTCAAAAGTAACTACCCGATTTTATGCATTTAAAAAAAGTTTCTTTCCGGTTTTATATTTTTTACCATACATTGTATTTGAAGTTTCAGTTTGATTCGCTGGATCTGTTGCATAATTTTTCCTCGGTTCAGTACAATTTCTAAAACTAAGACCATCTGCACCATTATTAACTTGCACAGAAGAACTTGATTTTGGGTCATTTAGAACCAATAGGCTATTTGGATTTTGAGGTAATTTAAAAGGATTTTCGTTTGTTATATTAATTGGTGTTTTTCCACCTTGAACAGAATGAAGGTCATTGATTCCTCCACTTTGAATTTGCGGAGAATCATTATTTTTCGTAGTTCGTTTTATTCCCTTAATTCCGCCTCCTCCAAAAAGGGTAATAGGGTCTACCCTCATAACACATCCCCCTTTCCTTACAAAATAAAAACCTATCACTACGCTAAAGAATCCAATCTTCCCCCAACTCCCTTAGTAGCTTCTTGAATAGCTCGGGCCATCGCCAAAAAGATAATTTCTCGGGATAATCCTACTGGAGTGGCTATGGAAGTACCTTTAAGCTTTTTAGGAGAAGAATAATTTAAACCAAAAAAGTGAAATATATTATAGACGGGTGGTACTTGTTTGGCTATCTGTGTTGGGCTCCCAAAACTACTCATACTCCAACCACTTGGAGTTTCAGTTACAGGAAAAATTGCTTCGACAGCCTCGGCACCGGGAATGGGGGAAGCACCTTCTAGTCCGGTCCCGGTAAATACTTTGACTCGGTCGGCTAAAGCAAGACCATTAAAGGTCTTTTCTTCATTACCAGCACTAACTCCGACAACCACATTCGGATATTGGGCCACTTCGCCTAAAGTTTCAATTATTTTTTGATAATCTTGATAAAACTTTTTTTCATCCGGACATAAATAGGGATTTTGGCCACTAGCGTTTTTATCTAATTCCGCACGATAGGCTTTATTAAATTTGGCAGCTCTCATGGTCGGCGGTTTATCCGCTTCCAGATCAAAATAGGGCCCTAAAGAAATATTTAGTGCAATTATTTTATTTCGTGCGGTGGGATTTTCTTGCAGTCTTTTTTTCAGAGTTTCTAATTCAGTTAAAATTTTCCTACGGTCAATCTGGCCGTCTGGACCAGCAATATTCTTAACTTGAGGCTTGATGTCACTAAATAGCTCTTTAAAAGGCAATTGTACACAATCTGCATGGGTATTAGGTTTTTCTACTCCGAATTGCACTACTTTTTTGCGATCATTGTCTAAAACAATGATTTCTACATCATCGGGAGATAATCGCCATAAATCTTCGTTAATTAGGTCATTTTTTAACTTGTCTAGATGTGCTAAGGTCTTATAGTCAGATCTATTAAGACGTTTGAATCTTTTGAATCTATGGATATTTTGGCTTCGGGTCTGTCGTTTTTGTTCTTTGCGTTGTTGTGTCCCCAAACGTTGCGCTTGGTGGAGGGGAAGACCAGAACTACCTCCAGGGAGGCCACCTCCGGGAAGTTTCGGAAAATTCATAAATATCACTTACCGCCTTTCATTTATAATAATTATGGTAATTATTAACTAAATAATAGTGAAAGGCAGTTAAGCACGGTTCACTTTTATTTAGCTTTTTATGAATCATGACGTTTTTGTTTCGAAGAAAGTTTATCGTCTATTTTTTTGGTTGACTTATTCACGAGATCAATCAGTTGGTTTCGAAGAATAGAACTCTTTTCATAAATTTTGAGACGAAATTCAGATTGGTAAGTATTAATTTTTTGATTGAGCTCGGATATGGGTGATGTTATTTTAGAAATAGATTTATTTACTGAATCATTAAATTTCTTAATAATGGAATTATTATTAGATTTCGCTATTTCATCAGAAGATGAGTTGTTAATTGTTTCTTCCGCAACTGGATTGTTAGGAGATATTACTGTTCCATCTCTTCTTATAAATACATCCGGGGCTTCTCCGGCCTCTCGTTGTTGAGCGGTGAGTTCTGCTGCTGATCTGGGTTGTATTGAAAGAGAGTTGGGATTTGTATATATATCATAAACAGTATTTGGAACAAAAATATTGGAAGCTTTACTTAAAAGATAGCATATACTGGTTTTATTTGATGAATTTTCATGTTCGCGAATATCATAATAAGTTTTTTTAAAGGGGTTATTTTCTTCTTTTTTAGTTGTCTTCTGCATATCCATTACAACTACTCCTTTAAAAAAATCTTTATCAGTTATGCAAATCTTCTATATGTAAGAAGAATGATACCCGTCTTTTCTTTGGTATCTACCTGTTTTCTCATCTTTTTTATAATTTTTCGTATCACTTTTCTGCCCATCGCTATTCGCAGCAGATCTAATTTCAGGAATAGTTGTTTTTCTCTTAGTCTTATTTAATTGATATAAATATAAAATACTATTTTCTTTAGATGGCTTTTTGTTTGTTTTTATTGAGACAACCTTATCCAGGCTATTTTCGTTTTGATTAATTAAAGAAGATAGTTTTTTGCTATTCTTAAATGTTTTTGGTGGATTTAAAGAATTTTCAGATATATTTTTATTAGATTTAAGTTCAAATAAGTTAACTATGTTTCGTTTGTCGTTATTTTTAATCA
>JANQHU010000364.1 GCA_028282485.1 Bacillota bacterium | reverse complement strand
TTTTTTATTTACAATGTCAATACAAAAACAATTAATTTATCTATAATTTAATTGTATATACCAAAAAACTCAATTTGTTTAACCCTTCGGTTTAAAAACCAATGCGCCTAAAAAGCCAAAAATAATTGCTGCTGAGATTCCCGCACTGGTAACTTCGAAAATTCCGGTTAAAACTCCCACTAAACCGTTCTTGTCCGCTTCAAATAGTGCTCCTTTAACCAAAGCATTGCCAAAGCTGACGATGGGGACGGTGGCCCCGGCTCCGGCAAACTTAATTAAGGGTTCATAAAGTCCCAAGCCACCCAAAATAGCTCCCGTTACTACCAAAGTACTCATGGTATGGGCGGGAGTTAATTTACCAAGATCCAGTAACAATTGACCAATCATACAGATGCCACCACCGACTATAAAAGCCCATAAAAACTTTTCCACCGCTACCAGTCATCCTTTCATAACTTTATCTCAATCCTTTTTAGGCTTCAATGACTACACCGTGCGCAACACAAGGAATACTCTCTTTCTGTTGATAAGATAAGGGTGATAGCAAAGAGCCGGTAGCTACTACTAAAATCTTTCGCAACAGACCTTCTTGTAACCGTTTTAATAAATGTCCGTAAGTAACTGCCGCAACACAGCCACAACCACTTCCTCCTGCAAAAACTTCTTGCTCTTTTTTATAAATTAAAACGCCACCATCTAAGAATCTGTCCTCGGCTATCACCAAGCCCTTTTCTTTTAACATATCAATAGCAATACGGCGTCCGATGGCTCCTAAATCCCCGGTAACGATTAAATCATAGTCATCAAGCCCCATATTAAAATCACGCAAATGGGTCATAATTGTCTCTACTGCTGCCGGAGCCATGGCCGCTCCCATATTAAAAGGATCGGAAAGCCCCATATCGATCACTCGCCCAATAGTGGCTCCGGTCACCCGGGGTCCTTGGCCTGCGTTAGTCAAAATAGCAGCTCCTGCGGCTGTAACTGTCCATTGGGAGGTAGGTGGTTTTTGGGAACCATATTCCGTAGGATAACGAAACTGTTTCTCCGCGGTTCCGTTGTGACTAACCGTGCCAGTCAGAATATTCACCGCCCCCCCATTAGCAATCAAGAAAGCTCCTAAAGCAAGGCCTTCCATGGCACTGGCACAAGCAGTGAAAAGCCCGAGGTAGGGTATTTGTAATTCCCGAGCCGTAAAGCTACTGGTAACAATTTGATTCATTAAATCCCCGGCTAGAAAAAAATCGACGGCTTCTTTCTTGATTCCCGATTTTTCTAATGCCAGGCTACAGGCTTCTTGTAAAAGAAACCGCTCCGCTTTTTCAAAGCTGGCTTCCCCTAACCAAAGATCATTAAAACAGCGGTCAAAATCTCCTCCTAGGTTACCAGCAGCTTCAAAAGGTCCCCCCACAGCCGCTGAGGCTAAGATTACCGGTGCCGCCGGAAACGACCACGAACTCCTCCCTAATTGCATTTATATCCCACCTATGTTTGAGAATAATGTTTTCACCGTGGCGATCAAAAAAGCAGCAAAGACACCGTAAACTATCACCGAACCGGCTAGTTTAAACATATTACCTCCCACTCCTAAGACAAAACCTTCACTCCGGTGTTCAATAGCAGCCGAGGCAATGGAATTGGCAAACCCGGTTACCGGAACTGCGGTGCCGGCACCCGCCCACTGGGCGATCTTGTCGTAAATTCCCAAGCCAGTTAATAAAACTGCCAGAATAATCAAAGTAGCTACCGTAGGGCTACCAGCAGTAGTTTCCGTGAAATTAAAATAACGCATATAGAAAAACTGTACCGCCTGTCCGATCAAACAAATAAAACCACCTACCAAAAAAGCGCGGAAAGCATTGAGCCAGATCGGCCTTGGCGGTTCCCGTTCTTTAGCAAATTTTTGGTATTGTTGTTGGGCCGGGCTAAAGGATTTTTTTGGGGACTTCGCCATGATTATTTATGGGTCTCCTTTCCATACTTTTTAGAGAAATTGTAAGATCATGCTGCTACTATTTTTCACAAAAAGTGAGGAAATATGCAAAAAATATCCTCTGGAAAAAATTTTTTAAAGAATGATTTAGCGGGGAAAAAGGGGTGTTATTTTTGAACGAGCAAAAGTAACCAAAACTCGTCGGACACCCTTATGGTTTCCGAACCTTCCTTTCATCCCACGGCTCTCCTGCCGCGGGAACCC
>JANQHU010000328.1 GCA_028282485.1 Bacillota bacterium | reverse complement strand
ATTCACATAATCCTTGTTACCTACAAACAAATACTTGACAACAGAAGAAGGAAAATCCTCTGGAGCAGCCAAATAAGATTTAGCAATGGTTTTGAGGACCCATTGACCTCCAGGAGTACTGATTTTGGAAGTATAATAAGCACCATCAGCTGCTAAGACAAAAACATCCGTATAATCATTCATAATCAGACTTTTTAATCTTTTATTGATTCCGTTCCCTAAGGGTTGTAACCTTACAATAGCTTCAGTAACCGGATCGACAATCATCGCTCCAGATTGCACAATTACTGGTATTTTAATTTCACATTCTTTTACCAAACTTTTAGTCATCTCCCAGTCCCGCCCGGTAGCAAAAGTGAATAAAATACCTTTTTTCCGTAACGCAAAAATATTTTGTCTTAATTTACTAGTAATTATATTCGAACCATATTCCACTAAAGTTCCGTCAAGATCAGAAATAATCATATGATAATTAACTAAGTTCATTGCAACTCCTCTCGTTAATAATTTAGCATAGTTAAAACAGCCCGTCAATTTAATTTTATTCACAAAAAGATAAAAAAAACTGCCAAAAATATTAGCAGTTCGTTTTACTTCTCAATCTCCGAAATCTCAGATTCATTTTCCGGATTATCTACCAAAATTACGTCGACGCCAATTTTTTTAATATTATTCCAGGGTATAATATATTCTTGTTCTTTGCCAAGAAAACCCATAAAACGCATGGCTTTTGGAACAACAATAGCTGTGATTCTTCCACTTTCCAAATCGATCTCCAGATCACTAGCTAAACCTAATCTTTTTCCATCAAGTACATTTACGACCTCTCGTACCCTTAATTCCGAGGTCTTCGTTAGCAATGATGATGACACCCCTTTCATCATAACTTTTAAAAAAATTTCTTTATGAATTAATAATATGCAAAAGTTATCTCTTTGCATGCTTGTTTAACTGGTTTTAATTAAAGATTCCCATAAAGTAAAAAAACCAATTCCGACAAATAAAATACCCGCTCCAATTTTGAGAAAATGCGGCGGTATTATCTTACTTACTAAATTCCCAAACAGAGCACCGATTAAGGTTACTAAGATCAAGGCCAGTGAAGCTCCTAAAAACACTGATAAGGGAGCTCGAGAATCAGTAACTAGGGAAAAGACTGCTAATTGAGTCTTATCACCCATTTCGGCAATAAAGAGTGTTGAAAAAGCAAGAGTAAAAATCTCCCAACTAAGTAGATTCTTCATTCTTTGCCTCCCTTTTTACAAAATCAAAATATTTAATGAGCCTTATTTTATTTAATACAACAAATTATTATTATCATTAACGACTTTTAAGTACAGTTATTTACTTAACATTTGTATTTTCGCCAATTACCGTCTTTAGCATTCAATATTTTTTGCTTCAAATAATATTTATCTAATTTTTAGATTTATATGCAGAAGTAGCTAGCCTATTCTAAACCAGATTATAATTATATAACAAAAAAAGAACATAAATTTTTATGTCCTTTTGGTTTTGATATCAAGATAAATTGCTTCTTAAGTTTTAAAATATTTGGGGTGAACGATGGGGTTTGAACCCATGACCTCCAGGGCCACAACCTGGCACTCTAACCAACTGAGCTACGCCCACCACGTTAATCACGCAAGAAATATATTAACATATCTTTGTTTTTTTGTCAAACATTTTTTACAAACTAAATACTTTTTATCGAATCTTCTCTAAACGGCAGAGAAAAAATCCGTCTCCCCCTTCCGGCGTAGGAAGAATGGTGGCCCATTTTTGGCGAGGCTCAAAAAGTCTCTCTTGAATTTGAGGGGGTAAAAAGCGGCGATAGTCAGCTACTTTATAATCAGGATGGGCATTTAAAAACCAGCGGATTTGTTCTTCATTCTCAGCAGCTTCCAAAGTACAAGTACTGTAAATTAGCCGACCACCGGGTTTTACCATTTGAGCAGCATGATTTAAAATTTCCCGCTGCAAAATAACGATTCTATCAATATCTTCCCGTTGTCGGCGATACCTGGCATCAATGCGGCGTCTGAGGACCCCCGTCCCCGAACAGGGAAGATCCACCAAAACCCCATCGGCTGTTTGGGCCTCAGGAAGCTCTACCAAACGAGCATCCCCTACCACAGGCTTGATAATTGTTAACTTTAGGCGCTGGGCATTTTCCATAATTAAGCCAATCTTATGAGGATGTTGGTCAACGGCGAAGATCGCACCTTGATCTTTCATTAATTCCGCTATATGGGTGGTTTTACCTCCGGGAGCCGCACAGAGATCAAAGATGATCTCGCCGGGGGAGGGTTTCATTAAATGTGCTACCAACATCGAGCTCTCATCTTGAACAAAAAAATGCCCTTTCTTAAAGGGGGGAAGATTCTCTAAACTATCGGGGAGGCTTTCTACTAAAACAGTTTCGGAAAGAAGCCGACCTTGGGTAGCATGGCCTCCCAACTCTTTGATCTCTCGAATAAGTTGGGTTCCTTCAGTTTGTAACTGATTCACCCGCAAGGTTAACGGCGGTTTTTGATTATTGGTTTGCAAAATTTTTTCCGTTGTTGCGTAACCAAACCGCCGGACCCAACCTTCAACCAACCACAAAGGATGGGAATATTCGAGAGCTAAGAAGTTTAAAGGCTCTTCGGCCTTTTCCGGTAAATTAAGGGTCTCTCTTTGCCTTAGAAAGGAACGTAACACCCCGTTTACTAAAGGAGCAAGTCCCTTATAGGGAGTCTGCTTAATCTCCT
>JANQHU010000286.1 GCA_028282485.1 Bacillota bacterium | reverse complement strand
CTCTGGGCGGCCGGTACCCATTAACAAACCGGTAGTGGGGGAAGCCGCCTTTTGTCATGAATCGGGGATTCATTGCCAAGGGATTTTGAAAAATCGAGCTACCTACGAACTCTTTCCGGCTCACTTAGTAGGCTATCAAACTCCCAATTTTGTCCTGGGAAAGCATTCGGGAACTAGTTCGTTAAATAATATTTTAGGCAATTTAGGAGTGGAAATGCCTAAGCAGGAAGCGAAAACCTTATTAAAAAAAGTAAAAAAATTAGCGGTGGCCAAAAAAGGAGCCCTCACGTCTGAAGAAGTGCGGGAATTATATCACCAAATGGGAAGCTAGAAAGTCCCTTTGGCAAGGGGGAAAAGAAAGCAGATGAAAAAGTCGGTAATCATGATGGGAATTTTAATAATAATCGGTCTAGTACTGGGGGCTTACTTTTCCCAAAGATTAATTTCAGCTACAAATACCCAGCAGTTAACTGTAGCCGCTGCGGCTAGTTTGAAAGAGGTCCTGCTGGAAATGGGTCAGGAATTTGAAAAAATAAATCAGAATACCAAAATTTTTTTTAATTTTGCCGCTACGGGGGTTTTGCAAGTGCAGATTACAAATGGCGCTCCCGTTGATGTTTTTGTAAGTGCTAACTATGATTATATACAGGGTTTGGGCCAAAAAGGTTTGTTGGCGGCTGACCAGGTGCATCTGATCTGTCAAAATACTTTGGCTCTGGTGGCCCGCGATGATTTGCAGGAAATAGGTACTACTGGTTTTTCAGTCTTAAAAGATCACAGGATTCGAAGGGTAGCCATTGGTAATCCGGAATTTGTCCCCGCCGGCAGTTATGGGGTTCAATTATTGCGAAAAAAAGGGTTATTAACGAAAATAAAACCAAAATTAATATACGCGGCCAATGTGCGGGAAGCCTTGGCTTGGGTGGAATTAGGCGAGGTAGATGTTGCCCTGGTCTATGGGACTGATGCCCAAATTGCGAAAAGGAGCCAGCGATTAGCTGAGACGAAGCCGGAAGAATTAGCGATTGGTTATTATCTTACTTTGCTGAACAAGCAGCAGCCGGAAAGTCTGGCCCAGAAATTTGGCAATTTCGTCACAGGCCCCTTGGGAAAAAAGATTTTAAAAAAATATGGTTTTAGGGTGTTGGAGGGAAGGTGAGGCTCAAATGTATTCGGGTATAGAAATAATTACTGCCTCTTTAATCACGGTGAAGATCGCCGGAATTGCTACTTTGGTTAGTCTGTTAGTGGCAATTTTTTTAATTTGGGTGATCAATAATTGTCGGGCATCGTCTGTGGCAAAAATAATTCTGGAGGTATTGATCTACTTGCCTTTGGTACTCCCACCCACCGTAATGGGTTTTTATCTACTACTGCTTTTGAGCCGCCAAAGTTTTGTGGGTAAACTTCTGTTAGAGGTAAGTAATACCGAAGTTATTTTTACTCCCACCGCGGCAGTAATTGCCGCCGCCACGGCTGCCTTGCCTATTATCTATAAAACGATCGCTAGTTTTCTCGAAAGTGTGGAAGCCAAGGTGCTTGATGCGGCTAAAATTGACGGGGCTTCGGGACAAGAGATTTTTTGGTTTATCCAGTTGCCTTTAGCTTTTAAGGGAATCATGGTCGGCCTTTTTTTAGCTTTTTTACGGGCTTGTGGGGAGTTTGGAGCGACTTTGATGGTGGCCGGGAATATTCCTGGGAAGACCCAAACCCTTTCCTTAGCCATTTGGAGCTCTGTGGTTAATGGTCAGTATGGGCAAGCTAATCTCATGGCCGCCTTGTTAGCCTTAGTAAGTTTAATGGTAATTGTTATTATGCGTTTCGTTAATGGTAAAGTTCCTTTTTAAAGAGTAATTATAATTTATTAATTATTATATAGTTATTTATTTCTCCGGCACAATTTAGTAAAATCCT
>JANQHU010000259.1 GCA_028282485.1 Bacillota bacterium | reverse complement strand
CCTTTAGCCGAGGAAGTACCCCCTTGGCCAAGTAAAAAGAGTATCCATACTAACCAGAAGAGAGCTAGTTTTTTTTGTGAAAAAAAGCATCCAAACATGACTATTAAAAAACCCCCATGATAATTTTATTAGATAGAGTAGCTGATTTTTATTATACCGAAAAAAAGAGAGCTTGCCAACAGTTTGGGATTAAACTTTGCTAAAGTCTTGATTTAATATATTTTATAGGAATAATTTTTCTGATAACTTAGTATTTTTAAAGAGTAAAGGTATTGTCCAAAATTAATTAGGAGGTGTAATTGTAGAAGTGAAAAATCAAAAAATGAAGCTCTTGTCAAATGTTTTATCAAAGACTGCCGGATTAGTTTTTTTCTCATTTTTAGCAATCTCATTAGGAGTAGTATTTGGGTTATTATTTGAAGGATGGGTAAAGGATCAACCCGGAACTCCGGTTGGTTCGGGAAGTGAAAATTTGCAAGCCGTGGAGTTGCCGGTAGAAACTACTAAAATTAGTAATTCTAATGAAGCAGAAAAGTCTGAAAAACTTCCCGCTAAAGAAGAAATGACCCCAACTACTAATAATCCCGTTAAATTTAAAGTGCGAGTCGGCCCTTTTGCCCAAAAAGATCAAGCAGTCACTACTTCGCAAAAATTAGAAGCAATGGGTTATCCAATTTATGTAAATAACCAGGCTCCTTTTGTAGTCCAGGTAGGAGCTTTTGCTACAGAAGCTAATGCTAGTATTTTAAAAGAAGAATTAAATTCTAAAGGATATAAAGTCTTTATTGAAAAAAAGTGAGCTAGTTTGATATTACTTTGAATTGGGCTTAGGCTATTAATAAAAGCTATTTGGGGGGGGAAGGTACTTAACTTTTAAAAATTTTTAGTAAAACTTTATTAAAGCTCCAAAGCTCTAAATTAATCAATTTTGTTTGATTAATTTAGAGTTTTTTTATGCCAATGACATCTCTTGGAGATGAACTTGAACCTCCTTTAGTCAAAAATAATATTATGTAGATGACTAATAGAATAAAGGAGTGAAAATTTAAAGATGTTTCCAAATATCTATGACCCCCGTCGCAGAAGAACAGCCGCGAAAGGTTATTCGGATAATTGTCCCCAACTACAACTGGCGCAGGCCTATATTCCTTTTCAACAATTAAATTATATTTATCAACCGGAGGTTGCTTTGGAAAAAGGAACCGTTTTTCCGGAACTTTATATGCCTTATGAAAGTAATGCAAAAAACTATTGATATTAGTAAATAATGGAGGGAAAATGAATGAGAAATGATCGCGCCGAGGCCTTAAAAGAAGTAATGGCAGCCGATTTCACCGTACTTGATTTAAACTTGTATTTGGATACTCACCCGCGGGATCTCAAAGGGATTGAGTTGTTTAATACCAGCGTCCAGTCAGCCCGTATCCTGCGCAAAACATATGAAGAAAAATACGGCCCCTTAACTGCGGCCTCTATCAATAAATCTTGTAATTTTGAGTGGATTGATAGTCCTTGGCCCTGGGAATAAGATTTTTTATTGAAGATAGGGAGGTTTTTTGAAAATGTGGATCTATGATAAAAAACTAGAATATCCAGTGAAAATAAAGAATGCTAATCCGCGGATGGCCCAATATATTATTACCCAATATGGTGGCCCGGACGGAGAATTGGGAGCTTCAATTCGTTATCTTAGTCAACGTTTTAGTATGCCCACCAATGAAGCAAAAGCGATTTTAACTGATATTGGCACGGAAGA
>JANQHU010000230.1 GCA_028282485.1 Bacillota bacterium | reverse complement strand
CTCTGGGGTAAGGCGTTTTCCTGCTTGGCGTCTTGCTACCCAGGCTAACCGATCAGCTAAAGTAGCGGAAACCACCCATACTTCATTAAAGAAAGCCTCCAGCTTGGATTCATATAAAAGAGGAACTTCTACAAAAAGCAACGATTCTCCTTGTAACTCTTGGTCAGAAATTATTTTTTTTATGCGCGTCAACACCGCTGGGTGAGTAATCCCTTCTAATTTTTTTAAGAAAGCCTTATTGGCAAAGACTAGCTTCCCTAAGCGATCCCGGTCAATATACTTATGCTCATCCAAAATCTCTGCCCCAAACTCCTCTACTACCTGCTGGTATGCTTCACCTTGGGGTAAAATGACTTGGTGGGCTAAACTGTCAGCACTAATTACCGGATATCCCAAATCGCTAATAATCTTCCCGACACTAGATTTGCCGCTCCCCAAGCCTCCGGTTAAGCCAATAGTCTTCATAAGGGACTCCTTTCCTTTAATGCTGGCATTTACCACAATAGTGGGTGCCCCGGCCTCCTAAATTTACCTTTAAAATTGGCTCGCCACAAGCAACGCAAGGTAAATTTTTCCGACCATAAACCCGTAATTTCTCTTGATAAGAACCCGGCTGCCCCGTCCCGTCTAAATAATCTTTTTTGGAAGTCCCCCGGTGCTCGATCCCTTCCTGTAAAACCTGCCGTATACTGGTGTATAAATTTTTAACATCTAATTCAGTGAGCTGGTTGGCCGGGCGCTCCGGCAAAATCCCGGCTAAAAACAAAGCCTCATCCGCATAGATATTTCCCAACCCGGCAATAATCTCTTGATTTAACAATAATTTTTTAATGGCTAGCTGGCGTTTTTGCAATCGTTTTTCCCAAACCGCCACGGTAAAATCATCTTCTAAGGGCTCTGGCCCTAGTTTTGCAAAAAAATCAGTTAAGCGGCTAGCCTCAAAAAGCCAAATCCGCCCAAATTTTCGTTGATCCCGGTAACGCAAATCATAGCCCTCATTTAGTTGTAATTTCAAATAAGTGGCTTTGACCATTGCCGCTTCCGTATTCTCTAGGACTAACTGGCCTGTCATCCGCAAATGCACAATTAAGGCCCATTTTTGATCAAGCTCGAGGATTAAATATTTCCCCCGCCGTTTTAAAGCGGTGATTTCCCGCTTGCTAACTCCGGCTAAAAACTCTTCCGGGCTTAGCTCTTGAATTAATTTCGGTAATAAGACTTCGCCCCCGGTAATCTGTTTGCCCAGCAAACCGGGCAGCAAGCTTAACCGAATCGTTTCTACTTCAGGTAATTCCGGCATCTATTTTCCCTTCCTCTACTTCCATCTTTTTCATTTCGCCCCAGTTATCCCCCAGCTTCACATCAACCACTAAGGGAACTTTTAAAGCCACGGCATTTTCCATCTCTTTTTTCACTAAGATAGCTAGCTGACGCCAGGCTGTTTTTTCCACTTCAAAGACTAATTCGTCATGAACCTGCAACAACATTCGCGCCGGTAAATTAGCGGCGGCCAGTTGCTCCCCAATCCGCACCATGGCTAACTTGATAATATCGGCGGCGGTTCCTTGGAGGGGGGTATTTCGAGCCATTCTTTCTGCA
>JANQHU010000211.1 GCA_028282485.1 Bacillota bacterium | reverse complement strand
GCTTTAGGTGTAGTCTTGTTTTTAGGGATAATAATCACTAACGTATTTAACGCAAGTACCGTTGAGAGAGTTACAAATTTATTTGAAAATGATAGCTTTAAAAATCAAAATTTAATCCTTAATGCAGACCGTGATCTTTATCAGTCGTTTTCCGGATTTCACGGCATGTTGCATTCAAAAGTAAATTCGCAAGAGTTTGCAAAGTGGGAAAAGTTATATCTTGGAAATATTGAAGACGTCCAAAAACGATTCGCAAAAGTTAATAAAAATATTAGTCAAAATGACCTCCTGCAAAAACTTACTCATGATAAATCAAGAAAAACAGTAACTGATAATCTAACTGATTTTAAGCAAAAATTTGATATCTGGATTGTTAGTTCCCAAAAAGTTATTGATACTTACAAAGAAAAAAATAAATATGATTTTATCAAGGCTGAAGCTATCGATGCGGATCGGCTTTTTAATGAAGCTCGGGATGAACTGGATCAGTTAGGAGAGACTTTAGAGAGTTATCCAAAAATTATTTCAAAGCAAACAAAAGCAAACCTTAGTGGGACAACCATTATGATTAATAGCATTATGGTAGCTTTTACAGTGTTAATATTAATCATTGCTTGTATCTTTTTAGGAAAAGCTACTAAGGGATTAGAAATAACAGTTTTGAAACAAAATGATGTTATTCAAAAACTGGCCCAAATGTCACAAGTGTTAGCTAATGGCAGAGTTGGTTGCTGAGAATAATAATGAGCAAGCGTCAGTCATTGAAGAGACCTCAGCTGCCATGGAAGAGAATTTATCGATTGTCAAACAAAATGCTGATAATACATCCCTGGCGTCAAATTACTCAAATGAAGCCAAAGAATCAGCTGATTTAGGGAGTAGGTTAATTGAAAAAATGACTAACTCCATGAATGAACTACAAAATTCAAGTAAAAATATTGCCAAAATAACAAAGATTATCGAAGATATTGCTTTTCAAACGAATATTTTAGCCTTGAATGCCGCGGTAGAATCGGCCAGAGCCGGTGAAGCGGGATTAGGTTTTGCCGTGGTGGCAGAAGAAGTTAGAGCTCTAGCTCAAAAAAGTTCGGCGGCAGCCAAAGATATAACTAATATTATTGAAAAAAATATTGAATATTCAAAGCAAGGAGTAAGTATTACCTCCGATGTGGGTGAAGCTCTTGACAAAATTAATAATAAATCTGATGAAACCAATTCGTTGGTTTCCGAAATTGCTACGGCTAGTCAAGAACAAGTAAAAAGTATTGAACAGATTACTACGGCTATTGGAGAGGTCGAAAAGGGAATTCAAAAAAATGTAGCAGTTTCAAGTGAAAGCAAAGAAATATCCGGCGAATTAAATATTCAGGCAGAAGAAATTCAAGCAACAATTTCAGAATTATTAGCAATGCTTAATGGCAATAATCAAGGAGAAGTAACACAAAGTATGGTGGAGATAATTAAAAAATTATTTAAAAAATAGTGAGTAATGAAAATTTTTTAATACCTAAAAAGTAACCCTATCCAAAGGCTTGTTTTTTTACTTTTGGATAGGGTTTTTTTATTCTCATATAAACAAGCCAGCATTAATTTGTTATTTTTGACAACATTTTTAAAAAAGTTAGTTAACTTAATAAATTTCTATAAATTTATCAAAACCGCTTTTTTCAAACTAAGTTTTACGGTATAATATAAATGTGAGGTTTTAATTGTTCGAAGCTCCGAATATTTTACTATTTTTATATCGGAACCGAATCAATTAGAATAATATTAATAGGGAGGTTTTGTTATAATGGATTTAATGAATTTGAGGAAAAAAAAGAGCATTTTGATATGGTTAACCGTAGTTTTATTAGCTTTTTCCCTCGTTGGATGCACTATCAATGATTTAGGTTTAAATAACAATGGTAATAATAACAATGGCAACAATAATGGTAACAACAACGGCAACAATGATGGCAATAATAACGGTAATAACAACGGCAACAATGATGGCAATGATAACGGTAATAACAACGGCAACAATGATGGTAATGATAACGGTAACAACAACGGCAACAATGATGGTAATGATAATGGTAATAACAACGGTGATGTAGCTTATAATCCGGACTTGGAGTTGCCAGTTTTAGAAAGACTTCTTGCCGAAGCCCAGCCCGGGGACACAATTCAGTTGCCGGCAGGTTATGTGAAAATGAATGAAAGTGGCTCAACAAGTAATCGTTTACGGTTAGTTGAAGGTGTCAAGATAAAAGGAGCTGGTAGAGGTAAAACTATTTTAGAAAATGGCTATCTATCTGCCGATGCCCGAAGATGGAGTAGGAAAAATATTGAAATATCCGATCTCTCCCTTACTGGTGATAGCGGCATAGTTTTAAGGGCTGCAGAAGAATTTCGGTTACATCATTTACGAGTTGAAACTATCGGTGGGGTTGCTATTAATATCCTATCAAGTAAAAAGGGGTTAATAGACCATTGTCAAATAGATGCAACTAACTATGGAATTGTTGTCTCTCATGGCAGCTACGTACGTTATGCTAATGAAAACCCTGCTGGTGTTTTTGGCGATTGGAATGATAATATAACCGAGCTGCTCGCTAATAATAGTGAAAATGCTATCTTTATTGAAGATAATGAATTCTGGAATTATCACCATGCTATTGTAGGTCATTCGAATGCTCATTATGTGGCCCGATATAATACTTTCTGGAGTGGTTCCAAAAATAATATTCCAGGCCATCCTATTGACGCCCATGGCCCTGGTTATACCAGTAATGATCCTGATAATTTGGGAACCCGCTTAGTCGAGTGTTATCATAATACTATCTACGGGCATTTAAATCATGATCGTGCTTGGAAAGCAATCGCCATCCGCGGGGGATCAGCCATAATTTTTAATAATCATATTGTGAATTGGCGAAATGGAGTAGTTCTCACCCTGGAGAGCCGGGCCGCTGAGTATGCTACTATTAACCGTCCTCATGATATTTGGATATGGAATAATACATATGATACTGTTCATAATTGGGATGCGGATGTTTTTACTACTGATAATATGAACAATAATGATTTGGATGGCAATGGTAGTGTTGATCCAGGAGTCGATGCAGCTTCAAATATTAGGGAAAATTCCGAATATTTTTTACGAGCACCCAACCTTGCCGATGATGGATTCATTCATACTTGGGTATATCCTCATCCTATGCAAAATTAACTTCCGGTAATTTAACCGTCAAATAATTATAAAAAAAGTTCCGATTATGATTTGGTAATGCTAAAATCTACCCGTTTGTGCAAAGGGTAGATTTTTTGTATATTAAAGTAAAGCTTTCAAAAAAATAACGAAATCCATCAAAGTTATTTTCGATAACTAATGATAAGATTTATTCAAGTTTGTAAAAAAAATTATTAAAAAGCAGCTTTTTATGATAAAATTTAAATATCCAAATAATATGAAGAAGGTGATATTAAAATATGAAGAATGTTTTGATCAGCACTGGGCATGAGTTGCGATATAATGATTTTGTTAGAGCAGAGAACTGCTGGCTTTTTGATACTTCTGGAAACAAATATTTAGATCTTGAATCTGGAGTATGGTGCACTTCACTTGGGCATTGTCATCCGAAAATAACTAAAGTCATCGTCGAACAGTCCCAAAAAATTATTCATAATGGCTATTGTTACCTTAATCCGATTATTGATGAGGCCGCAGAAAAACTCTTAAGAATAACTGGACTTGATTCCGGGAAATGTGTTTTTCTTTGTTCTGGAAGTGAAGCAGTTGAATATTCGTTAAAAATGACCAAAAGTTTTTCCGATAAACCCTACTTCCTGACAATGAGAAACTGCTATTTATCTGCCTATGGAATAGCAGGTGAAAGGTCACAAGAAAACTGGATTGAATTTGACTGGAAAAAGGGCGGATGTATTGAGGAAATTGATTTCAGTAAAATATCCGCATTTATTTTTGAACCTGGTAGTTCATCAGGACTTGTCCATTTTCCTCCAAGGGAATTGGTTGATATAATTGTTTCAAGAGTAAGAGAAAACGGAGGAATTATCATAACGAATGAGGTTACGACCGGAATTGGAAGAACGGGAAAGTGGTTTGGATATAATCACTATAATATTAACCCTGATATTGTAGTGATTGGAAAAGGTTTGGGTAATGGATATCCAGTCAGTTGTGTGGCAATCTCCGAGGCAGTAATAAGTAGACTAGATTTGGATAAATTTCATTACGCCCAATCTCACCAAAATGATCCTCTCGGTGCATCAATAGCAAATAAAGTAATCGAGATCATTGAAGAAGAAAATCTGCTTCCGAGATGTCAAACCATAAGTGAAGAAATATGTAATCATTTGAAAAAAATCAAAGATAAATATGGAATAATTAAAGAAATTCGCGCGAAAGGGCTAATGATAGCAATTGAATTCGAGGACAACAGTGATTTTTCGTATGCTAATATGATAAATGAAGAGTTATTGATGAGAAATGTTATTCTCGTAAAGCGACCAGGTTTTGAAGTGTTTCGAATTGATCCAGCACTGACTATTGATAAAAATGATATTAAGTATTTTCTTGAAAATTTGGAGGAAATTATCTCTACCATAAAATAAAAAATTTAAAAGTACAAGCTTTTGTATAAAAAACAATTTATTTCATCATTTACGCAAATAATTGTTTTTAACTAAAAATTATGATAAAATATATAATATAGGGATATTTTGATCTATTCTGCAAAATAATATTTTTTTATTATCAATTACGAGGTGGATGTAAATGGACTTACTAAATAAAACACCAAAAATATTATTAGTTTTTATTTTTTTCTTATCACTGATTCTCCTGACGGCCGATATTGGAAGAGGAGCAACGGAAATTGGAAATTTAGCCATTGATCAAGATACCCACTGGAATAATGATAAAGCTCCTTATTTAGTTGATAAATTAATCATTCCCGAAGGAATTACCTTAACTGTGGAGGCCGGAACAATAGTCGAATTTCGTCAGCAGGGCCAAATGACCATTCATGGAAAGTTAATTATTCAGGGTACTGCCGAAAATCAAGTGGTTTTTACCGCTTTAAAAAGGGAACGGCAGGAGGATTTAAGGGGAGATACGAACTCGAATGAACTAATCGTTAATAGTAAGTGGCAGGGGCTAGTCGTTGAAAAAGCCGGGAAATTAGTAGGCGATTATTTGAATATCTCATCGGGGGAATATGGTATTACAACTGCGGGCGCTCTGGCTCTAACCAATAGCCTTATCCAAGGAGAGAAGACTGCTCTAGAAGCAACAGGCGGGCATCTCTCTTTGCAGAATTGCCAAATTAGCACCAAACCTTTATGGGGAGCGGTCGGCATTAAGGGTTATGGTACTTTTGATTTTGAGCAGATAACTTTTAGAGATAATTATTATCCCGTAGAATTCACCGATCTTAGTCAGACTTTTATTCAGGATTCAAAGAATAATATTTACCAGAACAATATTTATAACGGTTTTATTTTAAATAGCGGTGTGATCACCGCTTCCAATACTTTAAAGGCTATTGAGGACGCCTACATAATTCGTTATCCCCAGAAAATAGCTGAAAATGTGCGTTTGAATATTGAGGGAGGAAGCCTTTTCAAGTTCGCTTCAGCAGTTGGGTGGATAGTCAAAGGAGAACTCCATATTCAAGGAAGGCCGTCCCGGCCAGTCATCTTTACTTCTCTGAAAGATGATAGTTGTGGTGGCGATACGGATGGTAAAAAGGATACGCCCGGAGCGGGAGATGGGGGAAGTCTGATTATTGAAGAAAACGGGAGCCTTTTCTGCGCTTATGGTAAGTTTTATTATGGTGGTTATGCTACCGCTCCACATAATTCCTATAGTTTTATTAATGTCAAAAAAGGAGGGAAAGCGCTAATTCTTAATTCCCTCTTTTACGATTATTACAAAATAGCTCTGGAAACAGCTGGCGATTTACAGGTAATTGACTCAGTTTTAACCGGGGGCCAATACGGGATCAAAGCTAGTGGCGGGCAGCTCAAAGCGGAAAAATGCTTAATCACTACCAATACTGATGATTATCAAGCTACCGGCATCTATGGGTACGGTAATTTTGAGTTGCGAGATAATCAATTTCGGGGCAATTATTATCCTGTAAACTTTGTGGAGATGGGGAAGACCACCTTTACTGCCTATCAGAGAAATACCTATCTTGACAATGTTTATCGTGGTTGTATTATTTCCGGGACGGTCAATGACTCCAATACCCTCAAACCTCTTGATGAACCCTATATTATTAGTTCTTGGCTAGCAGTAGCTAAAGATGCCCAATTAATGATTGAGCCCGGCGTGATTCTCAAGTTTCATCAGGGGAGAACCCTAACGGTTTACGGCAAACTGGAAGTGAAGGGCACTCCTCAAAAGTCGGTTTTTTTTACTTCAATTAAAGATGATCGGGTGGGAGGTAATAGTGACGGGGCGGCCCTACTTCCTACTCCTAAGGATTGGACCGGAATCACGGTTACTAAAACAGGGGAATTTAATTGTAATTACGGAGTACTTCGGCATGGGGGTTTTCAAAAAGGTGCTCTTGACCATGGGAATTTAGTAAGTATCGCCCCAGGGGGTAAGGCCTTGATCTCTAATACCAAGATTACTAATTTCCACAGCAACGGTATCGGTAACCAGGGGAACCTAGAAGCCCAAAATCTGCTTTTGGCAGAAGGGAAAGTGGGAATTGTTAATTACGGCAATTTATTACTTGCTAAAAATTTATTTAAAGGGCTGAAGGTAGGGGTTCGTCTCCTAAACGGGAACCAAATACAGATTAATTATTGTAATTTTATAAATAATGACTTGGGGATCGGGAGTGCATTAAGTAACTCCACTCAACTCCCTCAAATTAGCAATAATAATTTTATCAAGAATACTTTAGCCATCCAAAATACTACAGCAGTGAAGCTTGATTGTACTTGGAACTACTGGAACCATCCGGCGGGGCCCAGCACGTATGATACTAAGGCAAGAACCTGGACTACTTTGGGAGACCGATTAGAAGGGCGGATCGACTATACCCCGTACTATGAATTAAAAGTTGAAAAACTCTAAAAATTAAAATTCTCTTTCTCTAATCGCTCACATAAAGAACTACTCACTAATCCAATCAAAAAACCCGAAGCGGCTCCGGCGAGGATTAGGTAGGGGAGATAGGAGAGAATTAACGGGGAAGCAATTAACCAAGCGGCCAGGGCTAATTGGCTGAGATTATGAATTACTCCCCCGGCAAGGCTAATGACTGTAATGCTAAAATATTTCGGATAAGCTCGAAAAAGCAGAGCCATCAATTGGCTGCTGATAATCCCTCCCGTTAAACCCAAAAGTAGAGCAATTGGGCTGCCGTGAAAAAACCAAGCTAAAACGGTGCGTAAAATGGTAACCAATAAGGCTTCCCGCCAGCCCCAAAAACGTAGTAAAATGATGGTTACAATACTAGCCAGCCCGATTTTTGCTCCCGGTAAAGCCGGTAAGAGGGGAATTCGGGAATCAATGAGGGATAAAACCAGCGATAAAGCGATCATTAAAGCTAATAGAACCATTTTTTTGGTACTAAGCAAACCTGAAAACACTCCTAACGAAAACTAGTAAGCCATACCATCCAACTGCTCTTTATTATTTGTTTTCTGATAACCTTCAATTCTAATGGCTGTTTGATTAGGTAAGCAGGCAGCAAAATCACCTACATTTGCCAACCACCCCGTGTTGATGCAAAATTTCTCCGGGCAATTAGCATGGCGAAAGCGAATTTTTCCCGGCTTAAGCTGAATGGTGATTTGCTTGTTATTAAGGTAAAGATATTCTTCTTTTGTAATTAAATCCAAAGCAATCGTGCGAATCTCTTGATTTTGGTAGGTAATTACGGCTACTTTGGCTTGCTCTTTAGTCAAATGTTTTCCCAGATAAACACCGCTGATAGCAGCTACAAAAATCATCAAAATAGCTATTACAACAAACAGATCACCTTTTTTCCACATAATGATATTGCCCACTTTCATCCTGAAATATAAAAGTTTTTTTTAAACCTGAAGTCACATAAATCTTTTTATCGGTAGTGATAAAGATGGCTTCCGGCGAGAGCTCCGGATAATTGGTAACCAATTGCCAACCTTTTTCCAAACCGAGAATAAAAACCGCGGTAGAGAGGGCATCCGCTACCGTTGGCGAGTTGGCGACAATCGTCACACTAAGGAGTCCGGTTTTAGCTGGGACTCCGGTATGAGGATCGAGGAGATGATGGTAGCGCTGCCCGTTTTTTTCGAAAAATCGCTCGTAATCTCCGGAAGTGACGACGGATTTATTTTTAACCGCTACAATTCCAATATAGCTGCCTTTTGGTCCCCGGGGATTTTGAATGCCGATGCGCCAGGCTTTGCCATCGGGTTTACTACCTACGGCGACTACATTACCCCCTAAATTAACAAAAGCGGATTTGATTTGATATTCTTGAAAGATGGTAGTGGCCACCTCTCCGGCGTAACCTTTAGCAATGCCTCCCAGATCAACTAGTTGCCCCTGCTCAGCAAGGCGCGCAGTCTGCCCCGTTATCTGGAGATCTTGATAAGATACCAGCTTTAAGGCAGTGGCGATTGCTTGTTTCGAAGGAATGCGAAAATCATTAGAGCCAATCTTCCACAATTTAACTAATGGGCCGACCGTAATATCAAAAGCACCCTCACTTAATTTTGAGATTTGGGTAGCTTTTTTTAACAAACTAATTGTTTCCTTACTTAAGGTAACGATTTTCAGCCCGGCATTGTTATTTAATTGATTAATCTCTCCTCCCGGAGCATTAATAGTTAACTTTGCCTCTAATTTTTTAATTTTACGCAAGACGGCCTCACTAGCTGCTTTAGCCTGAGCACCGTAGATTTTTTGGCTAATAATAGTCCCCATTGCAAAATTAGTTACTTCAAGGGGCTTCTTTTGGTAAAGGCTGCAAGCACTAAACCAGAAACTAGAAGCTAAAAGGAAGAGAGTAATTCCCAATAATCGTAATTT
Organism: Bacillota bacterium; assembly: GCA_028282485.1. Taxonomy (GTDB): domain Bacteria; phylum Bacillota; class UBA4882; order UBA8346; family UBA8346; genus JANQHU01. Next base: position 1,532 of record JANQHU010000211.1, on the reverse strand, counting down.
TTTCATAAATCACCATACCGCAAATAAATTATTTAGAGATGACTTATTAATTATAACATCATTAAAAATATGTTTCAAGATTTACGAAATAGGGCATGTATAAATCCACAGATTCAGTAAAAAATAATTCCGGAGGTGATAAAATAAAATGGGTCAAATCGGATGTTCCGTAGCTACTTGCGAGCATAATGACAATCAAAATTCTCAATGTCAAGCTCGAAAAATTAATGTTAGTAATAATTTGAAATCGGAATACCAAATGGAGATGGGTGCTTTTGATGCTGATTATCAAGGAGCACAAAATTCCAGTGAGACTTACTGCGAAACCTTTCAATCCAAAAATATGAAGCAGAATTCCCAAAAACAATAAATTTCTGCTTCTCCGCTAGTAACTTTTAAAAAAAACTATCAAAATACTCTCTTAAAATATTATTATAGAGAGTGTTTTGATGTTTGTGGCAAAATAGTATATAATAAGCTAAAAGAAACCATGGTTTAGGGGAGGAGTAGCAGTGAAAAGATTACCAATTGGGATTCAAACCTTTCGCAAGTTAATTGAAAATGAGTATTTATACGTTGACAAAACCAAGACGATATACGAATTACTGATTTCAGGAGGGGGTTACTATTTCCTCTCTCGGCCCAGGCGGTTTGGCAAAAGCTTATTAATTTCCACCTTAAAAGAGATTTTTCGGGGTAATCAGGAATTATTTCGGGGCTTATGGATTTACGATCAGCTTAATTGGGAGAAACATCCAGTGATTCACGTTGATTTCAGCGGAATTACCCATTCAGAAGGCAGAGAGAATTTTAAAAAAAATATTAACTATGCCTTAGACAAAATTGCCACCGAATATAATTTAGTGCTAGATAATCAGGATAATAAAGAAAAATTTGAGGAGTTGGCCAGGAAACTTTATCAAAATTACGGTCCGGTGGTGATTCTGATTGATGAATACGATAAACCAATTGTTGATTATATTGAGGATTTCCAGAAAGCTCAGGAGAATAAAGAAGTATTAGCCGGATTTTATGAGGTAATTAAAAACATAGATGATTATACCAAGTTCGTTTTTATTACCGGAGTCTCCAAGTTCTCAAAAGTTTCCATCTTTTCGAAACTAAATAATTTGGATGATCTTACTTTACAAGAAACTTTTAACACCCTCACTGGTTATACCCAAAGGGAATTAGAGGTTTATTTTCAGGAACATATTGAATTCCTTTGCCAAAAAACTGAATCTACTAAAGAGCAAACCTTACAAAAAATCAAAGAATGGTATAATGGTTATAGTTGGTTTGACGGAAAGACTACCGTCTATAATCCCTTTGGAATCCTGAACCTTTTTAAAACCAGAGAATTTAGAAACTATTGGTTTAGCACGGCTACTCCTACTTTTTTAATTAAACTCATTAAAGAACAAAAATTTTTAGTGGAGGATTTTGAAGGTTACGCAGTGGGAGAAACCTCTTTTGAATCCTTTGATCTGGAGCAGCTCCATCCGGCTATCTTATTATTTCAAACCGGTTAT
>JANQHU010000196.1 GCA_028282485.1 Bacillota bacterium | reverse complement strand
TGCCGGCGGCTTACTTTTTTACGGGATAATTAAGTTGTTAGCCCACCAAAATAGTCTTTTATACTTAATTTTAGGAAGCTTTATTTTTCTAAACACCTTTTTTATTAAAAAGATTAATCTGGATAATGCTTGGCAAATTTTAAAACATAAACAAGACTTACTGCAGCGCAAAGGTTTTTTGAAGATCCGCTCTCTAAACGTGTATCCCCAAACAGTTATCAGTAATTTATTACAACAATATGGTTCTGATGAATATTTGATCTTTTATTTAAAAGGCGAGCAGGAGCCGGGGGGAAGCTTTTTTAATGAAGAGGAGGCCTGGAATACCTTATTAAGCAAAGGATGGCAGGCAACTTTTGCTGATCTTTTAGATCTAGAGAAAAATCGGATAAATTAAATAATAGATCCTTGCAGAAAGGCCAAAGATAGGATAGAATGAATAATGCCATAAAAATATTAGGCTTTTTGTGGAGGAATAATTTGTGAAAGATCTTTGGCCAAGAATTGAACCAAAGTTGGGGAATGTTAGTAAGCCCGGACGCTATATTGGAGCAGAATATAATATGCAAGTCAAGGATTGGGCCGCCAATAGTTTGCGAGTGGCCTTAGCCTTCCCTGATGTTTATGAAATCGGATTATCTCATTTAGGGTTACGCATCATTTACGAAATGATTAATCGGGAACCGGACATGCTGGCCGAGAGGGTTTATGCCCCTTGGCCAGATTTTGAAGAGTTACTCCGACAAGAAGCAGTACCTCTCTTTACCTTAGAGACGAAAAGAGCTTTAAGTGATTTTGATGTCATAGGTTTTTCTTTACAGTATGAATTGAGTTATACTAATCTCTTAAACATGTTGGATTTGAGTCAGATTCCCCTTTGGAGCAGCGAGCGGCAGGAGGAGTTCCCTTTGATAATCGGAGGCGGACCTTGTGCTTTTAACCCCGAACCGCTTGCTGATTTTTTTGATCTCTTCTTTATTGGAGAAACAGAAACAGAATTGCTTAATTTGCTATCAATCATTAAGAGAGAGAAGCAAAAAGGAACGTCCAAAGAGGAAATCCTTAAACAGTTAGCCCACAGGGAAGGAGTCTATGTTCCGGCTTTTTTTACCGTTGCTTATACCCCTGGGGGAGTAATTCGTGAAATCCAGCCGCGCTTCGAGCATGCCCCGGTTAAAGCTGTTGTGGGTAATCTAGACACCATGGTTACTCCGCAAAAATGGCTACTGCCGTATTTGGATATTGTCCACGACCGGGTAGCCACCGAAATCCAGCGGGGCTGCACCCGGGGCTGCCGCTTTTGCCAGGCAGGCATGATTTATCGCCCGGTACGGGAGCGGGATCCCCAAAAAGTATTCACTGATTTACAAAGCTTAGTCAAGGAAACTGGTTATGGTGAGGTTTCCCTGACTTCCCTCAGTAGTGCTGATTATAGTGGGATCAACTCCTTGTTGGGAGAGGCTTGCGGTTATTTTACCCCCTTAGGCATTAATGTCTCGTTACCTTCATTACGAATTGATGCTTTTTCAGTGGGACTAGCTGCCCAGTTTCAAAGTAACCGCAAGAGTAGTTTGACTTTTGCTCCGGAAGCCGGAACCGACCGATTACGCCGAGTCATTAATAAAAATATCCGCGAAGAGGAGATCTTGGCCGCCGCCGCGGCCGCCTTTAGTAACGGCTGGCAGAAGTTAAAACTTTATTTTATGATTGGTTTACCAACGGAAACGGAAGCTGATTTAGCCGGGATTATTAATTTAGCGCGGGAGATCTTAAAAATTGGTAAACAACAGGGGCGGGGCCATAACTTGAAGATCACCGTTAGTGTATCAACTTTTGTCCCGAAACCCCACACGCCTTTTCAATGGCACCAACAAATCTCAGTGGCAGAAACTAAAGCCAAACAAAAATACTTAAAGGATAATTTAATCGGTCGCAATTTTAATTTGAGCTGGCATGACCCTTTGATGAGCCATTTGGAAGGCCTTTTTGCCCGGGGGGACCGACGGCTGGCCCGGGTGATTGCGGCGGCTTGGGATCAGGGGGCCCGGTTTGATAGTTGGAGCGACTACTTTAATTATGATTTATGGCTGCGGGTTTTAAATTCTTTCGGGTTAAAGATCACCGACTACACCCGGCAGCGTAGTTATGACGAAATCTTACCCTGGAGTCATTTGAAAAGTGGTTTAGACCCGCAGTTCTTAAAAACTGAAAATGAAAAAGCAAATGCGGCGCTTACTACCGCTGATTGTCGGAATAATCCCTGTACCGGTTGTGGCGTTTGTGGGGAATTAAAAGTAGCGCGTCGTATTTTGGGAGAATAGCCTAATGTTTGATTATCGTCTGCGTTTTAGTAAAGAGAATAGTTTAAAATATTTATCCCATTTGGAGCTACTGCGAGCCATTGAACGGGGCCTACGGCGGG